>JAWXVF010000089.1:0-10564 GCA_044425555.1 Eubacteriales bacterium | reverse complement strand
GCTACTACCTCTATTGCTGTAACATACCAATCATCTGCTGATGCAAGTGCTTATGCTGCTCAAGTAGTTGCTCTTGTCAATCAAGAGCGTGTAAATGCTGGATTATCTGAATTAAGCGTTAGTTCTGGATTATCCACTGGAGCAATGATTCGAGCCGAAGAATTAGTTACATCATTCTCTCATGCGAGACCAGATGGAAGTAGCTGGACGACTGTTTCTAGCGAAGCATCTGGTGAAAATATCGCAAAAGGGCAAGCAAATCCTACTTCTGTTATGAGTTCATGGATGAATTCCTCTGGACATAAAGCAAATATATTAAATTCGAATTTTACAAAAATAGGGGTTGGTGTTTATTATGATAATGGAACTTATTATTGGGTACAATTGTTTGGTTATTAATTCCATATATCTCATAAATACTACTAGACCAGTAATGTAATAAGCAAAGATATTCATAAAAAAAGCAAGGCGTACACCTTGCTTTTTTTATAGTAAAACTCAATATAAGCTACTATTTCCTTTTTAAAAGAATGCTCTTTATTACTTACTCTCCCATAAATCGAGCTAGGAATTCTTTTGTCTGTTGTTTCTGCGGTGTTTTAAAAAGTTGTTTAGGGTTCCCTTCTTCACAGATCACACCATCTGCCATAAACACCACATGATTAGACACGTCTCTTGCAAATGCCATTTCATGCGTTACTACTATCATGGTCATTCCTTCTGTCGCCAAGGTTCTCATAACAGCCAATACTTCTCCTACCATTTCTGGATCTAAGGCACTTGTTGGTTCATCAAATAATAAAAGTTCTGGTTCCATCGCTAATGCTCTTGCAATGGCAACACGTTGTTTCTGTCCACCTGATAATTGACGTGGTTTTCCATGAATATAAGGTGCCATACCTACCTTCTCTAAATAATTCATAGCAAGTTCTCGTGCTTCTTCTTTCGTCCTTTTATTCACCTTAATCGGACCTACCATGCAATTTTGAAGTACGGTCATATTATTAAAAAGATTAAAGCCTTGAAATACCATACCTACTTTCGCTCGATAAGCTGCTTCTTTTACACTAGACTCTAAGATATTCGTATTATGAAATAAAATCTGTCCATCATTGGGTGTTTCCAAAAGATTCAAACAACGAAGTAACGTACTTTTTCCACTTCCTGATGCCCCAATCATACTGATAACATCGCCACTTCTTACTATAAAATCAATATCTTTTAAGACTAAATTTGTACCAAATGATTTGCTTAAATGTTGTATTTTTAATAAAATTTCGTCCATCTTATTCCCCCTCCTGCTTGTTCTTAGCATCTGGGTAGCGTAACATACCACTTGTATAAGCTAGGGTATCTGTAGTCGCTAGATTAAAGGTATCGTCTCCATCCATTTTCCGTTCCCACAGACGAAGTAAATAAGACGCAATTAAAGTCATGGTTAAATACATGACCATCACAATAGTTGCAGACTCGAAATACGTATACATAGCACCTACTACACTTTTATGTGCAAAGAATAAGTCCGTTATACTAATTACAGATAACACTGAGGTGTCTTTGATGTTAATAATAAAATTATTTCCAATTTGCGGAATAATATTTCGTAATGTTTGAGGAAAGATAACATATAACATAGTTTGAATATGTGTCATTCCGATTGCTTTGGCTCCTTCTGTTTGTCCAATATCAATAGAAAGAATACCACCACGTACAGTTTCTGCCATATAAGCTCCTGTATTAATAGATACTACGAAAAAAGCTGCTGTCCACATACTCATCTTAAGATCAAACACTTGCAATCCACCATAGTAAATAAAGACTGCTTGTACAATCATGGGGGTTCCACGAAATACTTCCACATAGCAACGCAAAAGAACTTTTACTATGTTTAGTATTATCTTCTTAGGTAATTTATCGTGTTTGCTAGTAGGTATGGTCTGTACCACCCCTACTGCAAATCCAATAAGACAGCCTATGACGGTTCCTACAAGGGCAATTAATAAGGTAGTGCCTGCTCCTCTTATATACGAACTTCCATATCGTTCTAATATATTCATAATTGAATTTAAAAAATCCATTCCTTAATACCCCCTTTCCCATGTGTTGTACTTCTTATTGAGACAATGGTTGCACTGCAATTGCTTCGTTCATCATTACTGCAAAATCATCTGCTGTCTTATCCTCAAGCATTTTATTAGCAGCATCTAGAACTTCCTGATTGCCTTTTTTTATAGAAATTCCAATGTTGATTTCTTCTTCCGAAACTACAAATTCTCCTGCTGTTCCTGTAAAATCCAACAAGACAAAATCATCATACGCTACTACTGCTGCCATACCTGTTGGCATATCTGTTACTACAATATCACACACTCCTGAATTTAGCGCTACTAGCATTGCAGGTGCACTTTCTTGTGCTGGTAAAATATTTCCATCCGAAATCTGTGGCAAGCAAACATCATACCAAATAGTTCCTAATTGTGAAGTTGCTGTAGCTCCTGCTAACTCTTCTACAGAAGTAGCTGATGCATATGGACTATCTTTCTTTACCAAAGTAATGATAGATGCGTAGTAATACGGTGCCGAGAAATCAACTTGCTCTGAACGATCTGCTGTAATAGATTGTCCTGCTATTACACAATCCACATCACCTGTCATAACTGCTGGAACTAGAGAATCCCAATCTAACTTTACTATTTCTAAGTCTCTTCCCATTTCACTCGCTAGTTCTTTTGCCCACATTACATCGTAACCATATGCATAATCACCACTTCCTGCAATTTTTACTGCACCATTATCATCTGTTCCTTGTGTCCAATTATAAGGAGCGTATCCACATTCCATAGCTACACGTAATACACCTTCTACCTCTACTACTTCTTCTTGATTATCTTCCACTTGCTCAGTTTCTGTTGTGTTACTTACTGTATCATTACTTGATGCATTATTTTCTTCCGTACTTGAACCACACCCTACTACACCAAGTGTAACCATTGCTACTAACATTGTTACGATTAACTTTTTCATTTTCTTCTCCTATATTGTTTCTATTATTTTTCTATCTTAGTACTTCACTTATTCCTCTATTTCGCAAGCATCATACGATCATTAGCGAACTCTCCACCACTTGCTTGTTCGAATTTCTCTAGCAAATCAGCCACTTCTAACTGCTTCTTCGCTTCTCCTTCTACGTCATAGATTACTTGACCATCATATAACATAATCAAACGATTCCCATGGGCAATGGCATCTTTCATGTTATGTGTAATCATAATCGTTGTTAAATTGTCTCTTTGTACAATTCGATCTGTTGCCTCTAGTACTTTAGCTGCTGTTTTTGGATCTAATGCTGCTGTATGTTCATCTAACAATAATAATTTAGGTTTTCTCAATGTTGCCATCAGTAAGGTTAATGCTTGACGTTGTCCTCCTGAAAGCAAGCCTACTTTCGTTGTCATACGATCTTCTAAACCTAAATCTAATATTTTTAATTGTTCTTGGTATTCTCTTTGCTCTACACTAGTAATACCTCTACGCAAGAAACGAAATTGTCCTCGTCTACCTGCTAATGCTAGATTCTCCTGAATCTGCATATTAGCAGCTGTTCCCATCATAGGATCTTGAAAAACACGTCCTAAAAATTTTGCCCTTTTATATTCTGGTAGTCTAGAAATGTCCATACCATCTAAAATAATACTTCCACGATCAATCTCCCACACACCTGCTACTGCATTTAAAGTAGTTGATTTTCCTGCTCCATTTCCACCAATAACCGTTACAAAATCCCCATCTTTTAATTCTAAGTTCAGTCTATTCAACGCCACTTTTTCATTGACAGTCCCTGGATTAAAGGTTTTTCCAATATTTTGTAATTTAAGCATTGTTTCCACCCGCCTTTCTCCACATCTTCACCAAATACTTCTTCTGTAAATGAGGAACGGATAAGAAAATAGCAACAATAATTGCTGACAATAACTTCAAGTCATTGGTACTTAATAATTTCAAACTAATTACTACTTGAATCACCATATAATAGATAATAGCTCCACAAGATACTGCAACTAATTTAAAAGCGAAGTTCCCTTTAATTCTCTTAAATACTACTTGCCCAATAATCACAGCCGCCAATCCAACTACAATGGCACCACGCCCCATATTCACATCTACAAATCCATTGTATTGTGCTAGTAAAGCACTAGAAAGTGCTACAATCCCATTAGATAAGGCTAATCCTATCATCTTATTGGCGTCCGTATTAATACCTTGCGCTCTAGCCATTTGTTCGTTACACCCTGTAGCTCGAATAGAAGAACCTAATTCGGTACCAAAGAACCAGTAGAGAATCCCTATTAAAACAAGTGTAAATAAGATAACAACTGTAATTGTTTTGTTGATATATCGCAAAGAAACAAATAAATCATATTTATCTACACTAATAGCTTGGTTTGCCTTATCCCCCATTATTCTTAGGTTCACAGAATACAAACCAAGCTGTGTAAGAATTCCTGCTAAAATTGCTGGTATCCCCATAGTCGTGTGGAGAATTCCTGTTACAATACCTGCAAGCATCCCCACGCAAAAGGCTGCACATAGTGCCAACCATAATGGACAACCATTAATCATCAACATAATGCATACCGCTCCTCCTGTACACATAGTACCATCTACAGTAAGGTCTGGAACATCTAAGACTCGATATGTAATATAAACTCCTATTGCCATAATTCCCCAGATAAGACCTTGTGCACAGGCTCCTGGTAATGCATTTAATAATGATGTCATAATTCTACTTCTCCTACTATCATCTTATACTTCTTTGTTGCTTACCTATTCAATCGCTTCATAATGATCTGGAACTGTAATTCCTAATTCCTCACAGATTGATACGTTATACTTATTCACTACTTCTGGTGCAAATTCAATGTCCATGGTTGAAATATCTACCCCATTTACTAATACTTCATATGCCATTTCTCCTGCTTTATAACCAATATCATAGTAAGAAATTGCTAAAGTGGCAACTCCACACCCCATACAAATCCCTTCTTCTCCTGCAATAATTGGAACTCCCGCTGGAAGTGCAATATTATTAATAATCTCTGTATTAGAAGCTGCTGTATTATCGGTTGGAATATACATGGCATCTACTTCTGATACTGCTGATGTTACAATTGCAGCTAAATCATTAGAATCTGAAAAAGTATACATTTCTACAGTAAGTCCTAATTCTTCTAATTCTCCTTTTACTACATTTGCTTGGTATACAGAATTCGATTCTGCTGAACAGTATAACACGCCTACATTTTGTGCATCTGGGAACAATTCTACTAACATAGCTGCTTGTTCACTTAAGGGAGCAAGATCTGATGTTCCAGAAATATTTTTTCCTGTTGCTCCTGTCCAGTCATCAATTTCTAATGCACTGGCATAATCTGTTACGGATGTTCCAAAAATTGGAATAGTATCCGTTGCTGACACTGCTGCTTGTAGAGCAGGTGTTGCATTTGCTAGAATAGCATCTACTCCGTCTGCTACAAATTGATTAGCAATTGTCGCACATAATGCTGCATCACCTGATGCATTTTGTACATCAAACTCTACATAATCTACTCCTAATAAATCTACTAAAGCATCTTGAAACCCTTGTGTAGATGCATCTAATGCATCATGTTGTACTAATTGGCTAATTCCAATTTTATATACAACTCCATCATTGCTTTTTGTACTTTCTTGCGTTTCTTCTGAATTTTCTGTTGCTACCTCACTTGAAACTACTTCATCTGGTGATGTAGTGATTGTTTCTGTGGATTCTGTACTATTACTTCCACACGCTGCCATGGTAATTGCCATTGTTGCCATTACCATCATACTTACTAATTTTTTCATTCCTCTTTTTTCCTCTCTTTTCTTAAGCCATTACTACTTGTAATTTTTTTAAAAATTACACATTCATAAACATGTGCTTATTCATTAAACGCATGAAAGCGTTTCTGCAATAAATCATATGATATTTTACGGTATTTGTCAATTCGAATCATGGATTTCTCTCTAATTTAAACTTATTTACTTCGTTCTTTCTTGCGAATCAATGTTCCATTTCCTTCTAGTAGTTGATTCGTATAATTCCTTGCAAAGATTACTTCTGCTTCATTCTTAATAGGAATGGAATCCTGCCCACAATTTAATAAAATCTGAATCTCCTCTCCCTTTTCATCAATCTTTATATATTCCACTAAACGCTTTTGTTCATATTCTTCTGTAAAGTGAAAATGTAAACTTCTACAAGCTTTCCTAGTTCTTCGCATAGCAATCAAGGTTTTCATAGCTTCTATTCGTTCTTGATTATCCTTAGAATCCAATTCACTCCATGGCATACATCTACGACAATCAGGATCATGTCCACCTTCCATAGCAATCTCTGTACCATAATAGATGCACGGACTTCCAGGCATAGTAAATAAGATTGCCATTTGTTGATAAAACTTATCTTCATTCTGTAACAGATTCATTAACCTTTGTGTATCATGGGAATCTAGTAGGTTAAATAGAACATTATTACATTGTTGCATATACATGGTAAAACAACGACTTACCATATATTCAAATTCTACTTTATTCATATTATAATCTAAAAAGAAATCAGAAATTCCACTAGTTAGTGGATAATTCATTACAGAATCATATTCATCACCTTGCAACCATTGGCTAGAATCATGCCAGATTTCTCCTAATAAGTAAATATCTGGATTCTTTTTCTTTAAACGTGCTCGAATTACCTTTAAAAAGGAATGAGATACTTCATTTCCTACATCAAAGCGAATCCCATCTATATGAAATTCATCTACCCAATCTTCACAAATCTTACAAAAGTATTCTACCACTTCTTCATTGTTTGTATTTAATTTGGGCATCCTATCTACAAATGCAAAGGAATAAAACCTTCCATCTCTCGTATCTGCCTTCTTCTCTAGGGTATCCCAATTGTGAATCATAAACCAATCTGCATATTTAGACTCTTGCTTCTTCTCTAGCACATCTAACCAAGGAGCAAACTTCACTCCACTATGATTAAATACAGCATCTACCATAACCCGAATTCCTCTTCTGTGTGCTTCTTGTACCAACTTCGTAAAATCTTCATTCGTACCAAAATGAGGGTCAATTTCTGTATAACTTGTAGTGTCATATTTATGATTTGATTGTGCTTTCATAATAGGATTCAAGTAAATTCCTGTAATTCCCAACTCTTCTAAATAAGAAAGTTGTTGATAAATTCCTTTTAGATTCCCTCCAAAACGTTCCTCATTCTTAACTTTCCCCATTCTCCATGGCACAATTCCCTCTCCTTGTTCACTTGCTTCCCCTCTACAGAAGCGATCTGGAAAAATCTGATACCACACCGTATCGTTCACCCAATTAGGTGTTATATTTATATCAGACACATTCATCCATGGAACTGTAAAACATTGTAACATTCTCCCTGACATATTCATCTGTTCTTTTGTTAAAAAACCATCATTAAAATAAAACCAAGTTTCCTCTTTTGTCTGTAATTCAAAATAGTATTTACACCTTTTGTACTTTGGTTGTAATGTAACCGTCCACCAGATTTGATGCTGTAAACGTTTCTTAAAATAAATCTCTTCTTTCATTCCACTCCATGTTTCACTTCCCCCTAAAATCCCTGCCTCAAAGGGATCCCCATAATATACATATACCTTTAATACATCATATCCTGTTTTTAAGTTAATAATTAAATCATCTTCATTTAATGCATAACTCATCTGTTCTGATGTTTTATGATAAACACTTGCAAATTCCATCACTTGTTTCTCCTTTTCTATTGCCAAACGCTTTATTAAGTACTATAATGAATCCTGTTCTATTTTAATTATAGCATATTTCACATTCGTATCCTATCCTGAAGATAAAACTCCTTAGAAAACAAAAGAAGAAAGGAATCTCACATGAATATATCACGAACAAACACAAAAAAATTTATACCTGGTGTGCTAGTGACACTTGCACTTGCTTTACTAGCTACACTCATAGAAATGCATCTACCAATCCATTTGATTGGAGGTTCTGTAATCGCTCTATTTCTAGGAATGGGAGTCCGAAACTTCTGGCATCATCCAAATTTAACGATTGGTTCGAAGTTTACATCCAAATACGTACTACGATTTGCCATCATTTTACTAGGAGCATCTTTGAATATACAGACTATTTTATCAGTAGGTCAACTCTCCCTATCTGTTATGTTCTTTACATTACTTACTTGCTTTGGTGTTGGATATTTTACTGGAAAAGCACTCGGACTTAATTGGAAATTATCTAATCTCATCTCCGCTGGAACAGGTATCTGTGGTGGTTCTGCTATTGCAGCCATTTCCCCTGTCATAGAAGCAGAAGATAGTGATATTGCCATGGCTATGTCAGCTACATTTTTATTTGATATGCTTATGATTCTTCTATTTCCTTATATGGGACACGCATTAGGACTTTCCGATATGGCATATGGGCTTTGGGCTGGCACTGCTGTTAATGATACTTCTAGTGTAGTAGCTGCCGGATATGCATTTAGCGAAGGGGCTGGCGATTTTGCCACAATGGTCAAGTTAACTCGTACCCTATCCATAATTCCTACTGTATTAGTATTTACTTTTATTCAAATACGTATCAAGCAAAAAATGGCATTAGCAAACTCGACTTATACCACCACTCCAAAATTAAATATCTTATCCCTATTCCCTTGGTTTATTCTAGGTTTTGTTATACTAGCTCTTTGTAATAGTATAGGAATAATTCCAACTACGTTCTCATCTGCTTCCAAAACAGTTAGTAAATTTCTCATGGTATGGGCTCTTGCTGCAATCGGATTAAATACAGATGTTTCTCACATGAAACAAGCTGGAATTCGCCCTATGTTACACGGTTTTATTATCTCTGCACTAGTAGTCATCGTTGCCATTGCCGTAGAATACGCCATGGGGATTGTTTAAGGATTGCACCGTTGACAAGGTGTATATCCACTTTTAATGACATCTTCTCTCATTCCATCAAATTCTTCTTTATTATGTTCACTCATATCTTCTACCGAAGAACAAGTACTCATATGAAACTTCTTTGTATTTGTATTTAAAATATAATGAGTACTCGCATCTTCTTCTAAAAGTTGTTCTTCCCATTCCTCTAACACTTCTTCTACTTCTTCGTCTACTTCTTCTTCAATCCCTTCCCAAAGTTCTTCGTCTAATTCCTCCCAAACTTCCCCTTCTTCACCTATTAGCAAGCGACTCATTCCAGTTGCATAATCTATTTCTATAAATTCTTCTACATTATGAACAAATACATGAAAACATACTCCTTCCCCCTCATCTTCTACGGAATATGCTTCCATAAACACACCTCTTGCTACTAAATCATCCCCTTGGTAAACAGGTATCACACGGTACATCACATGATAATTCGTTTCTACTACGTAATCGGCTACTATATTTTCAAAAGGCAACATTCCCTCATAATTAAAACTTCTTGTTCCAGTAATTAAATTCTTATCATTTGCATTCTCACCAGCCAATTGAAAACCAATTAAATGACACCTGTTATATAAGTATCCTCCACTTACATGGTCATACTCCATATTTTCCCAACCGCTAGGTGTTACTTGGCTAATACTTTCTCTTTGTTCAACAGGCATCAAGTCCATTCCAATACTAGCAATAGCTATACCACATCTCCCTAGGTAGTCTAATTCACTATAATATTCATATGCCACATTAGTTATCTCATCTTCTATAAAATTAGGACTATTTCCATTCACTATAGTGTAAATATCGCCCGTATATTCTGGCACTTCCCCTACTTCATAGTAAGGAATATCTACCGGAGCTTGTATCTCACAAGCCGTGCTTGTTAATACAATTCCTATTAATAACCATAACAGTTTCTTATATTTTCTCCAGAATTCATCTTGTATTTTCATCAGTACCTCTTTTTCGTTATTAGTATAGGGCGTCTAAAAAACGAGAGGTTAAGCCTCTCGTTTAAAATAAATGTATCCTTCGGTCAATTATTATTTTACCAACAAGTCAAAACTGTCACTTGTCTCATCAAAATAACTTAAATCTACTGATATGATATTCCATTTTATTGAACTTGTCAATCCTCTTTCGCTATTCCACTTTCCAAAAAGCAACCAAGTTAAACCCTATCGAAGCATTACGATACGAATAAAAACCTACTATACATTTAAAAGCAAATTTGATATAATAAACCATGTTTTCAAATAAAAGAATGAGGTATTTTCAATGGATAAAGTAAATAAGAAAAAAGTGGTTGTTTCATTAGGACACGATGCTCTAGGACACACCACGAACGCTCAATGGGATGCAGTAAAGGTAGCTTCTATTACATTGGCAGACTTAGTAGAAGCCAATTACCAATTAACCATCACTCATAGCAACGGTCCACAAGTTAGCATGATACATAAAGCTATGACAGAATTAAGACGTATTTATCTTGATTACACACCTGCACCTATGTGTGTATGTTCTGCCATGAGTCA
>JAWXVF010000088.1:0-10939 GCA_044425555.1 Eubacteriales bacterium | reverse complement strand
ACTTCCGAGGGTGGCACTTGAAAATTAATATTAGCCCCCGTAGTAACAGCTCCTAAGTACCCATCTTTTGTAAACTTCATCCAAAGAATATCATTCTTATCCTCTAACTCATTCTCTTCTTGAATCTTCTTATAATCAATTATATCCACTCCCCCTTGAGAAAGGTCTACTTGTGGTTCTATTATTTCCATCATTTTCAAATCTACAAGCACAGAATTTACATACTTTATAATCGTATCTAATGGTATCGTTTCTAATTGTGCTTGTTCTTTGGCCTTATTCAACCTTATACGCCTACTGTGAAAATTCATCCTCTATCCTCCGTATATTCTACACCCTTTCATTCATCCCTACCGTTTCATTATACCTTTCTTTTCATGTGCTGTCTAGTCTATTCCAAGCAAAAAAAACAGCTTATCAACCCTATTGTTGATAAGCTGTTTTCTATAAATAATTATAAATATCCTCGCATATTATCAGCTAAATGTTCCTCAATGGTAATCAACTTCTTAGCAATGTCTTTCGACTGCTCATCTGCCGCTTTATACTCATTCAAATAACTACTAAGAGATTTAATCCCCATATTACAACCATCTGTGATAAGTTCTGCTACTGTTTGCTCATGCCCACCTTGATCCATTGCCATCATTACATTGCTTTTCACCCACGACATAGATTTCGCCATAGGACTTGGATCTTTTCCTTCGTCTTGGTATTGGTGCAAAAGAGAGGTGGCTTTCTCTCCTAATCTCTCATGTTCATCCATTGCCTTCTTTAGGTCTTTTTGCATATTCTGATTGTCAACCTTAAATAGCACTTCATCAATGGAAGTAACCCCCATTTTAATTCCTGCATCACACTCTCTAAGTAATTTAATGGTATCACCTTGAATCATCTTCGTCCTCCTAATTAGATTTTCTTGTTCTTCATTAGTATGACCACGCCAATCCAAATCTATACAATCGACTTTCTATTCTTTTGGTAACTCCATTCGTATATGCACATCTTGTAATTGTCTCTCTTCTACTGTAGCAGGCGCTCCCATCATAATATCTTGCGCTTGCTTATTCATTGGGAACGGAATAATCTCTCGAATACTCTCTTCTCCAGCTAATAACATAATCATTCGATCTACCCCAGGTGCAATCCCTGCATGAGGTGGCGCGCCATAAGTAAATGCATGATACATGGCAGGAAACTTTTCTTTTACATCTTTCTCCCCAAGTCCCACAAGGTTAAACGCTTTTACCATTACTTCTGGATTATGATTACGCACTGCCCCAGAAGAAAGTTCCACTCCGTTACACACTAAATCATATTGGTAAGCCAAAATATCAAGTGGTTTCATGGTTTCTAATGATTCCACTCCCCCTTGTGGCATAGAAAATGGATTATGACAAAATTCTAACTCACCCGACTCTTCTCCCATTTCATACATGGGAAAATCCACAATCCAGCAAAATTCATAACAGTCGTTATTAAAGTGTCCTTCTGATTTCATTCCTAACATTCTTCTTAGTACACCTGAAGATTTCTGAGCTGCCAATTTCGTTCCTGCCACTACCCCCACAAAATCTCCTGGTTTTAATCCAAGCTCTTGATTAATAGCCTCTTTTTTATCAACTAAAAATTTAGAAATTCCTCCTACGTATTCTCCCTTTTCATCTACTCTAAACCAATACGCTTTATTAGCTGTCTCTATTTCTACATCTGCACATAATTTATCAATTTCTTTTCTTGTAGCCGTATAACCATCCGTTACTACTGCTTTCATTACATTTCCTTTAAATGGTTCGAAATCACATGAACCTAATAATTCTGTCACATTACGTACTACTAAATCAATACGAAGATCTGGCTTATCTGATCCGTATTTTTCCAAAGATTCAAGATATGGAATTCTTGTAAAAGGCGTCTTAGAAGCCTTTTGATAAATACCATACTTCTCAAATACAGGTGGTAATAATTCTTCAATAACAGCAAATACATCTTCTTGACTTGCAAATGCCATTTCCATATCAAGTTGATAGAATTCCCCAGGAGAGCGATCGGCTCTAGCATCCTCATCACGAAAACATGGTGCTATCTGAAAATAACGATCAATACCAGAAGCCATAAGAATCTGCTTAAATTGTTGTGGTGCTTGTGGTAGTGCATAGAACTTACCCGGATGATTTCTAGCAGGCACTAAGTAATCTCTTGCCCCTTCTGGCGAAGAGCAAGTTAGAATCGGTGTAGTAATTTCTAGAAAATTCATATCTGTCATTCGTTTTCTTAATTCTGATACAATTTGACTTCTAAGAATCATTTTATCTTTTACCACTGGATTTCTAAGATCTAAGTAACGATATTTTAAACGAAAATTCTCATCCGCCTCTTTGGATTGTCGAATCTCAAATGGTAAGGCGTTATGAATACACTTTCCAAGAATCACTATAGAGGTAGGCACTACTTCTATTTCACCAGTTTCCAACGTCGTATTCTTACTAGAACGCTCTCGTACCACACCTTCTATTTGAAGAGTCGTTTCTTTGTTCACGCTATCTATGATCTCCATCATCTCTTCTGTCTCTATAACCACCTGTGTAGTTCCATAGAAGTCACGTAGCACAAGAAACCCTAAATTCTTGCTAATCTTTCTCATATTATCATACCATCCTGCGATGGTCACTGTTTGTCCACTATTTGTAATACGTAAATCATTGCACGTATGTGTTCTCGATTGCATCATTTCCTTAACCGTACCTTTCTATTTCTAATCACTTTTCCCTATTCCTTATACAGAATAGCTATTGTAATGAGAAAAGTCAAGAATTTCTTCTTGACACCAATATAAATTTATGTAAAAATATAGTGCAGCACTAAACCGTTTAGCATTACACTATTATGACAAGGAGGTAATAAAATCATAAAACATCATATGATTACCACGCAAGAAAAAAGATTCTTCGAATCTTTTGCACGATTAAAAAAAAGTATATTTTTACTATTATCAGAGAAAAATATTAATTTAACAGAATCCGTCGCACTTCGCAATATTCACGAACATGGTACTACCGTAGACATACAACATGAATTGCATATTAATAAGTCTGCTGTATCACAGATGTTAACGAATCTTGAGAAGAAAGAACTCATTCAGCGTAACGTTAATCCAAATGACCGTCGCAAACACGATATTTCTCTTACAATCAAGGGGATGCATATTTTACAAGAAACGAAAGAACGAAATCAACAGATTATGGAAGAAGCTTTTCAACGTATGGGAACAGACAAATCTCTTATATTTATTGAATTATTAGAAAACTTTTCTATAGTCACAGAAAAAATGTCCCTTGAAATCAAATCACCTTCTAAGGAGGAACCATGAAGTATATTATAAACTACTTAAAACCTTTTCTCTCGGGAGTCCTAATGGCTATTGTATTACTGTTTATCCAATCCATTAGCGACTTGAATTTACCTAATTATATGTCTGATATAGTAAATATCGGCATACAACAATCTGGTATCGAACATAGTACACCTACTGTGATTTCTGCACAATCTTATGACTTAATAAGTACCTTTATGACGAAAGAGGAAGTTTCCCTCCTCTCTTCCCATTACGAACTTATAGACGGAAGCTTAGTACAGGAACTTTATCCTAATTATGGCGGCGAACAACTTTATCAGATTAAGACATCTTCTATGGAGGATTCTCTCCAAGAAGAATTAAACAATGCGTTCTCTTATGCCTCTTGGGGGATGATTTCTTTCTTACAAGAATTACAAGAGAATACTCTTTCACTAGATGGTACAAATACGGAGGAATCCATCACAGAGCCTTCTAGCGATACTATCCAAATGGCGCAACTTTACCAAGTAGCTCCTCTGATACAAAGTATTCCAAAAGAACAACTAACTCTTACTATAGAGAATTCAAGAACGGTCGATATTTTATTCGCTTCACAAACAGGAATTTTATTTGCTGGTGCATACTACGACGAACTAGGAATTGACCGTAATGATATGCAACAAGACTATATTATACAAGTTGGATTGTTCATGTTGCTAATTGCTTTAATTGGTGGTGTGGCTACTATTCTTGTAAGTTTATTAACTTCTAGAATTGCTGCTGGCGTTGCTCGTAATCTTAGAGAGCAACTTTTTAATAAGATTAATAGTTTTTCCAACGAAGAGTATGATCGCTTCTCCACTTCTTCCTTAATTACTCGTTCCACTAATGATGTTCAACAGATTCAAATGTTATGTATGATGGGAATTCGTTTTCTATTCTATGCACCAATTATGCTAATCGGTGGAGTCTATATGTCCATTAGTAAATCGCCCTCTATGGCATGGGTTATTGGGTTAGTATGTATCTTAATTATAGGTTTTGTATGTACTGTAACGTTATATGTAATGCCTAAATTCCAAGCCATGCAAGCCTTAATTGATCGTATTAATCTAGTAGCTAGAGAATCCTTAAATGGTCTCATGGTCATTAAGGCGTTTGGTACAGACTCTTATGAAAAGAAGCGTTTTTACGAAGCTAATCAAACGTATGCCACCAATAACTTGATTGTAAATAAAGCCATGGCCGGTATGATGCCTTTTATGATGTTAATTATGAACCTTACTAGTGTATTGATTGTTTGGGTAGGTGCTGGGCAGATTGCTGAGGCTACTATGCAGGTGGGGGATATGATGGCATTTATCCAATACGCTATGCAGATTATTATGAGCTTCCTTATGATTGGTATGATGTTTGTATTTATCCCTCGTGCCATTGTATCTGCCCAACGCATTAATGAGATTCTCACTACAGAAGCTGTCATTACTGACCCAGCTTGCCCAAAAGAGTCTATTGTGAAACAGAAAGGAATTGTAGAGTTCCAAAATGTTTCTTTCACCTATGCAGAAGCATCAGAGCCAGCATTACAAAATATTTCATTTACTGCAAAACCAGGTCAAACAGTAGCCTTTATTGGAGCAACTGGTTCTGGAAAAACTACCCTTGTGAATCTCATTCCTCGTTTCTATGATGCTACAAAGGGTACCGTTTTCGTAGATGGTGTTAATGTAAAGGAATTAAGCCAACATGATCTTCATAGTAAAATCGGCTACGTTCCACAGAAAAGCATCTTAATGAGTGGCACTATTGCCAGCAATATTAAGTATGGGAAACAAGATCTTACAAAAGAAGAATTAGAACGTGCTGCACAGATTTCTCAGTCTCTTGATTTTATATTAGAAAAGGAAAACGGATACGGATCTCATGTGTCACAAGGAGGTAGTAACGTATCAGGTGGACAGCGACAACGACTTTCCATTGCTCGTGCCCTTGCCATTGCACCACAAATTTATTTGTTTGACGATAGTTTCTCAGCTCTCGATTACAAAACAGATGTTACCTTACGAACTGCTCTAAAACAGCAAGTATCTGATGCCACTGTCATTATCATTGCCCAACGAGTGGGAACTATCTTAGATGCCGATGTCATCCACGTACTAGATAAAGGGCAAATTATTGGTTCAGGAACGCACAAAGAATTATTAAATAGTTGTGAAGCTTACTACGAAATTGCTTCCACACAATTATCAAAGGAGGAATTAGAACATGCATAATACAGCTTCCGAAAAACCACAAGAACGACCTATGGGTGGTCCTGGTAGAAGAGGTCCAATGGGTGGTGGTCCACCAGGACCTGGTGGTATGGGTCCTGGCGAAAAACCTAAGAATTTTAAGGCAACTTTTGGCAAACTAATGCAGTATCTTAGTGGTTATAAAGCCTCTCTCCTTATTGTCATGATTGTTGCCATTTGTTCCACCATCTTCTCTATTGTAGGCCCTAAGATTCTTGGAAATGCTACTACGGAAATCTTCAATGGAATGATGGGTAAACTAGCCGGCACTAGTGATGGAATTGACTTTACTGCTATTGGAAATATATTAATAACACTAGTTATTATATATCTTATCAGTGCTTCCTTCTCTCTTTTACAAGGATTAATTATGAGCACCGTTACCAATCGCATTACCTTTCAATTGCGTAATGATATTGATAAGAAAATATTTAAGTTACCTTTTTCTTATTATGATAGAGTGTCCACTGGTGATGTTCTATCTAGGCTTACCAACGATGTGGATACCATTAATCAAGGGTTAAATCAAAGCGTTACACAATTTGTTACTTCCATAACCTCCCTAATCGGGATCGCAATCATGATGTTAACCATTAGTATTCCTATGACTTTAATTACCCTTATTTCCCTACCTGTTTCTATGTTCGTGATTATGCTCATTGCTAAATTATCACAAAAACACTTTAAGAATCAGCAAAAGTATCTAGGTCTTGTAAATGGAATTGCAGAAGAAACCTATAGTTGTCATACAATTGTACATGCATTTAATGGAGAAGAAGATGCCAAAGTTACTTTCCAAAAGAATAATAATATTTTATACCATTCTGCATGGAAAGCCAACTTTTTATCTGGACTCATGATGCCTCTTATGAACTTTATTGGAAATCTAAGTTATGTAGTCATCTGTATTGTAGGTGGTTATTATGCTAGTATTGGAAGAATTACCATTGGTAACATTCAAGCTTTTATTCAATATATGAAAAGCTTTACCCAACCAATTGCTCAATTATCCCAAATGTCTAATGTAATTCAACAGACTATTGCAGCAGCTGAACGTGTCTTTGAATTCTTAGAAGAACAAGAGGAATTGGCTGAACGCGAGAATCCAATAGATGCTTCACAAATACAAGGAGCTGTTGAGTTTCAAAACGTTAACTTTGGTTATATAAAAGATAAGATTATTGTAAATGATTTCAATGCAACGATTCAACCAGGACAAAAAGTTGCCATTGTTGGCCCTACAGGAGCAGGGAAAACTACTATGATTAAATTACTTATGCGTTTCTATGATGTGAATAGTGGTGCTATTTTAATTGATGGGCATAATTTAAAAGATTACAACCGTTCTGAAATTCGCCAATCCTTTGGTATGGTATTACAAGAAACTTGGTTATTTGGTGGTTCTATAGAGGATAACATACGTTACGGTAAGTTGGATGCTACCAAAGAAGAAGTAGAAAGAGCTGCGACTATGGCTCAAGCGAATCATTTTATTAGAACACTTCCAAATGGTTACCAAATGAAATTAAATGAGGAAGCAAGCAATGTCTCCCAAGGTCAAAAACAATTACTTACCATTGCTCGTGCTATTTTAGCAGATCCTAAGATTCTTATCTTAGACGAAGCCACAAGCTCTATTGATACGAGAACCGAACTTCTCATACAAAAGGCTATGGATAATTTGATGGAAGGACGAACAAGCTTTGTCATTGCACATCGCCTCTCTACGATTCGTAATGCAGATTTAATTCTCGTTATGAAAGACGGGGATATTATTGAACAAGGAACACACAACGACTTACTAAGTCAAGATGGATTTTACGCTTCTCTATATAATAGTCAGTTTGCTAAGACCTCTTAGGTTGAGACTTCGCCTTTACAACACGATTGTTTGCATTGGTATCACAACTTGAAACCTAGCTATTTCCCTTAGTACTATGGGAATCATCACCTTGATAGAATCTGTCATTGATTTTATCAAGGTGATGAATAATAGCATATCCAAACCATAAAATTTCTTAATTTACTTGTACAAATGATATACTCTTATAATCATTACTATATCAGTCTTTTCTAAACCAAACATAAATAATTCCTGATCACTCTACGAAACATCTCCTAATGGTTCCACCGTAACGCTAAAGCTACGAGCAAACAAAAAGATATTAAGCCCTATTCGCACAATATGGTATCCTACAATAAAACCGATTACCGTAACTGTAGCATTTTGGAACACAAGACCTGCAATACCCACTACTACAGAAGTTGCTCCAATGATTAAAGCTAGAACACCTTTTCTATCATTTTTTAGCAATGCGTACCCTATGATACATTCAATAAGACCCGATACCAAAATACCACCTGCCACTAGGTAAACAATAATAATCTGTGTTAAAATCTGTTGAAAGTCTGAAACTAATAATATTGTGCCTATTAATGCTGTAACAGTACCTACTAAAATTTTACTTAGACTACGATCACTCTTTCTTAACCCATCACCTAACATAGATACACCATTACATAAGAGAACAAGTCCAATAATCCACCCCAATAAAAAATACGTCCTCAAAGGTGTAAACATAATGCTAAGTCCAAATGCGGTAACAAGCCCTCCTATAATCATTCCAAGTAATTTCATACTAATATTCTCCTTTTCATTTTGTATTATATAATCCTTTTTTCCTATCTAAGTTTTACTATATCAATGTTTTATAAACTCAAAATAAAGTAATCTACTTGACACATACACATAAAAAATAAATATTGAAACTCTCTAAAAAATATGTTATTGTAAATTCAGGCATATTTTTAGTGAAAACAAAAAAATTCTTCTAAAAAAGTGTTTCATAATCTATAAAATGCGTATTTAATGTAAATATGTATTTTCTTCTTTTATCTAAATCACATCAACCTGTAATACAACTTCACATCTTACCTAGGAAAGGAATTATCATATGAACAAAGATTCGAACGATAAAGACATACCACAACTTATTAGTTATGAAGAATTTTTACACATTATAGCAGAAAATCAACATCTTGCCACTGTTTGGAAGCAACTTTCAGAAACAGCACAATTAAAATTCAAATCCTACTATGAAGGTAATGAATTCCCAAACATCACATCTGATGTACTCTTTAAACATATCTTCAATCCATCTTATCATCCAAAACGATTATCCGAATTACTCTCCTTATTAATACAAAAAGAAGTTACGGTAGTAGAATCACTTCCACTAGAGAATATTCGTGATACGAAATATGCCAAGCAAATCATTTTAGATATTGTAGTACGACTAGAAGATGGTAGCTTGGCAAATGTGGAAATCCAACGCGAATCCTACGGATTTACACCAGAACGAGGAGCAGTTCTATCTGCCAATTTATTAACAAGACAATATGCAACACTAAAAGAGCAGCAAAAA
Organism: Eubacteriales bacterium; assembly: GCA_044425555.1. Classification (GTDB taxonomy): domain Bacteria; phylum Bacillota; class Clostridia; order Lachnospirales; family Lachnospiraceae; genus JAWXVE01. Next base: position 1,886 of record JAWXVF010000088.1, on the reverse strand, counting down.
AGTGAAGTCAATTACACCAAAGTAAAGCCTGTGTATACAATTGTTATTTTAGAAAAAGAGTATCCTTATTTTAAGACACACACACAAGATTATATTCATCATTTTCACCAAATGTCTGATACAGGAGTACAATTGGAGTTGCTACAACATTATACCTTTGTGGAACTAGGGAAATTTCAAAAAATACATTCATCATTACAGACGAAATTAGAAACATGGCTTGCTTTTTTGCTTACCAAAACTCCAAAAGATATGTTACATATAATTTCGAAAGATTTTACCTTTCAAAGTATCTACAATGATGTTACAATGTTTCTAAACAGTCAGGAGGAAATGATTATGTTGTTTTATGAACAAATTAGAATAATGGACGATAATTTAGTGAAACAGCACATAAGAGAAAGAGAGGAATTAGTTGCAGAACAAGAGCTTATACTTTTGCAACAAAAAGATGAGATAAAAGAGCAAGCAGAGAAATTAGTACAACAAAAAGATAAACTTTCGCAACAAAAAGACGAACTTTCGCAAAGTGAATACAAACTTTCACAACAAAAAGACAAACTTTCACAACAAGAAGACAAACTTTCACAACAAGACATTGCAATTACAAAAATCACTCAAGAAAAACAATTATACGAAATCCTCATTTTACAAAAGCGATTTCAAGATTTAGAGCGTATCTCATTAGACGAAGATTTTAAGAATCGATTGTTAAAAGAACTTGTCGATTTGTAAATAGTAAGCTCTAAATATCTTTTATAAAGTGTATACTATCTATAGAAATCAGAGTCTAAAAAAGAGAGCAGAGGGCGTAAATAATTCTGCGTCCAAAAATCAAAAGAGATGCTAGGCATCTCTTTCCTTATTAGTACTATATATTATCCATTCAATCCACTAAGACTCTCTCCATCCGTCCATATGATCTCAACTAATTTATCAATTGGAACCGCATTCGCTTCTGCTGTCCAATCACCTACCCACTTAATGCCCAAATAGGCAATGATCAATACTATAATTATTTTTAACATATAATTCATCTCTCCCCTATAGAAATCCCTACTTAAAAAATACTCCAGTAAATCCACCAAATGGATTCATTAACTGCTCTACAACACTTTCATAACCCGTTTTCGCTTCTTCTGTAAAATAATAAGGAAATCCTTCTTTTACTGCAAACCAGCCAATTACTACCATAAGAATAGTTACTCCATACATTATATAAGGCATCATTGCTTTTCGCTCTTTCATATATGGCTTCACAGCACTTTCTAAGAAATAGAAGCCTAATAAACCACTAGAATAAAAGATCCCTATTCCAATTCTCGTATCTACATAAGATAATCCAATGGCTACTACAATTAATAAAGACGTCCCAACACTTCTTGTACTAATTGCTGCTAACAATTGATTCGTAGAAAACTCCAATTGTAACATAGAATTAATCCCATATATAAGACCAAATAAAACGGCGGATACTGCAATAGAAGCAATTGCTGTTGTCATCAAAACACCACTACTTGAAAAAATAGCATTTTGTCCTCTCCACAACCCAGACTCCATCAATACTGTTTCCACCTGCCTTGTCATTAACAGAGCAAATACACTCGTTAAGACTGCTTGTACTCCTATTAAAGCTAATGATAATTCCTTATTTGCTTCCTTTACACACGAACGAATCCCTTTATCAGGTGCTAGTAACATATCTTTTGCCATACTCCACGAACTTACTGCTATTTCCTTCGCTTGTTCCACATACTCTGTAGCTTGCACTACTGGTTGTGCTTGTTCTACTGGTTGAACTTGCACTACTGGTTGAACTTGCACTACTGGTTGAACTTGCTCTACTGGTTGTGCTTGTTCTACTGGTTGTGCTTGTTCTACTGGTT
>JAWXVF010000087.1:0-11045 GCA_044425555.1 Eubacteriales bacterium | reverse complement strand
CCCCCCCCCCTTTTTAGATGCTCTATCATATTACTTTTCACTCTTTGTCGATCCACTTGGTTGCTCTTTAAAAAATAAAACACTCCATTTAAGTCTAAAAATAATGAATCTAATGTTCCCTTAATGTTTTCATAATCATCTGTCAACAAATAATAATGTTCTTTAATAGCTTCGCTGATTAGTTCAATATCAAATTTCCCTACATGAGTTGGTGCAAAGATAATAGGTCTACCTTCCATATCATTTCTTTCATCTTTTATTACTTTACACTGAAATCCTTCTAATCTATTTTTTATTTTCAATACAGAAAGTATCGTCTTGTGTAATTTTTGTCTTGTATTTAAAGAAAGTGAACTTAAATATGTTTTTTCATGTCGATTCCTAGTCTCAAAATAGAATTTTTCATATTCTTCTTTGGAAATTCCTTCCTCTATCATCTGTTCTAATTGTTTTGCAAATTTTCCCATAAAACATATCCTTTCTTGTCTAACAAGAAACTTATGTACCATCACTTACCTTTGTAATGTCAATTCTTGGCTATTTTTTATTACTCTACTATTTATAGACTTTATTTTTTCATTCTATAATGGTTCTGTGCTTCCACCCAATTTTCCTTTAAATACTCTTTAAACATTTCATTATTTTCTTGTTCAAATTCACTGTAAGCTATGATTTCTTCCTCTATCCAATTATGATTTCTAGGATCATATATACCTGTAAAATATTCATGCATTCTTTCGCTGTAATAATCTTCCACACTCCCGATTTCACTCCTTCTGACTTTCGGTGCATAATCTTCCCATAAGTGCCACATTTCTGTCGCCATATAATCCCGTAAATCTGTTAAAAATTTATTATGTTCATCGTAAGCATATTTTTCTGTAGACATAGGTTCCCCAATAATAGTATAAATTTTATCATAGTCATATCGACTATATGATATTATAGGGACAACTGGTGTATTTGTTTCTTTAGAAGTAAAGAAAATTGAAGCTCCAAGTTTGTAGATTATTTGATTTTGACTATTATTAAATCCACCTTCTGGATAAATAATATAGCTCCCACCCTCTTCTAAAACCTTTTTCATCCTCTTCTTTAAATCTTCCACACTAGCTCTTTCTTTTTTAAACATATGTAACATTCCTGTAAAGATATAAGCCATATAGAGTTGTGGATTATGTTTTATCTGCTCCGTCATCCCTACCACCAAGTATGCTGTTCTATCTACTGTAGTTACCGATGTCAATAAATCTTCATCAAAGGAATGCGTAGGTGCAAAAATATAAGATTTATCTTTCTCTAAATTTGCTCTTCTCAAAATAATATTTTCTTTTTTTAATTGTTTTTGTAAAATTATTTTACCAATACGAAACAATTTCTTTCTTATTTTTATCCTTCTTCTAGGTTTGAATTTTTCTATATTACTTGAATGTATATGGTTTACTATGGGTTTATTAAGTATTGTTCCTATTTTTATCTGCTTCAATATTTTATTAAATCCAATATGATTATCCATAAACCTACCCCTTCCTATTATGTGATTTTCTTATTGGTTCAAATACCTCTTCCCATGTCACAATTCCTTTGGGCTTGTAAATATTTTCATTAATCATGTCCATTGTGATATTTGACCACTCACCTAATCTCTCATCTACATATGTATCCCAATAATCGCTTGTAATTTCACTTCGTTTACATTTTTTCGTTTCATATATTTCCCATACCAATGTTGCAAGAATATCTCTTAAATCTGTAATTACTCTAGTCTTTTCCTCTTGAGAATCTCCATACTCTTTCATATCAAAGTAGGTTCCTATATTTACTAGAAAGGTTTTCTCATATTGGCATACTCCAATGGGAAGTATCACTGCATTCGACTCTCTTGCAATATCTACAATTCCCCAATAAACTGGTAATACCATTAGATTCGGTGTAAAATTCCACTCTCCTTCTATGAAATATAAAATATTCCCCCCTTTTTTCAAGTGAGTTACCATATTATCTTTTACTCTTTTTCGATCTGTTTTATTCGATTTTAGAAAATAAAACACTCCATTCAAATCTAGAAATAAGGCATCTAACGTTCCTTTAATATTTTCATAATCGTAAGTTAATAAGTAATAATGTTCTTTAATAGCTTCGCTGATTAGTTCAATGTCAAATTTTCCTACATGAGACGGCACAAATATAATCGGTCTATCTTGCATGTTACTTCTTTCATCATTAATTACTTCACATCGAAATCCTTCTAATCTATTTTTTATTTTTAACACGGATAATAACGTCTTATGTAATTTTTGTCTCGTTCTCAAAGAAAGGGAACTTAAAAATGATTTTTCGTCACGATTCCTAGTTTCAAAATAAAATTTTTCATATTCCTCTTTTGAAATTCCTTCCCTTATCATCTTGTCTAATACTTTTGCAAATTTTCCCATTTTGTCATAACCTATTTTATATTTTCTAATAATACTTCACTTACTATTTATACAAAATTTTAATTTACTCTTGGTGGAAAAACATTAGCATCTTCCATAGTTCTTTGAGTTCTTATTCTGTTTAATTCCTCTACTAATTCTTTCGCAAACTTATTATCCATTTTTAATTTTTCCAAAGGACTAAATACATCATCATAGTTCTCATATGGTCGAAATACCTTCTTCTGCTCTTTTTCGTAATCACCTGGATATTCGTCTTGCGTTATTTTGACTTGCTTATCAAAAGCAATTTTTAAATCAATTGTATTCTTTTTCACACCGAAACTCTCATATAAATACCACATCATAGTTGCGATTTCAGATCTAATTATCTCCATCCCTTGTATATCACTAACACCCATATAAATATAAGTTATATCAATAGTTCGATAGTTATTAACCAGTTCACTATAATTATCTAGTAAATACTCAACACTATGAATTGCTTTATTATGAGAAATAAATTTTATAACATGATCTGAAGAATCTTTACAGATAATCACTCGTTTACCTAATCGTACGTCTGGTAAGTTCGATTCCAATTGGATTCTAGCGTCTATCTTATCCAACGGAGTGTTTTCTGCATAAAAATACAACCTAGGTCCTTCATTTAAATAACAAATATCATCTTCATAGTAAAACATATGGGGAACTACAGGTTTATCATTTATTTGAGCAACCATACTTGCCCCTTTTCGGCACATATACATAAATTGGTTTGGTGAAAAACACCATGTTGCTTCAGAGAAGAAATATACATTGTTTATTTTTCTATTCCCTAGTAAATGATTCTTAATTTGCTCTAAAGATTTTTTATTTGATTTCTCTCCTCTACTTACATAGATAACCCCTACTATATCAAATAAAATCCTTGTGACTAAATTTAAAGATTCTTTAGTAGCAACTATTGCAAAATCACCCGCAGTATATTGGATAGCCGTTGGTAAATCATGTACGTTTGAATGATTCGTAACATATATAGTTGCTTCATTAGGAAGTACACTTTCTTTGATAATAATATTCTTAATTGGATACGATTCCTGTTTCTCATTATATTTTATTTTTCTAACACGAAATTTAGCGATATTGTTTGTTAAATAATTTCTTAGCATTGCTATATTACTTAATGAAATCATCTGTTTTCTCCTATTTTTCAGCATTGTTTTCAAAATATATTACTTGTTGTATTTAAAAATGGTTTACTTTCTTATTAATATAATATAGTGATGTCACTTTGTTGTCAATAGACAGTATTAAATATACTATAAATACAATAATATAAATATATAATTTTTATATTTTGAACAATAGAACTTGGAGGTAACTATGGCTACAACAAAAAGAGTTTTTACACTTAGAATGCACGACGAAGTATTTGATAAAATCGGTGTACTTGCTACGAAAGAACATCGATCTATGACTAATTACATTGAGTATGTTTTATTAGAACATATTCGAACTATTGAAACTTCTGAAGATATTGACTTATTAGAATTTGTCGACAAACAATCCTAATTAATAATTGATTCCACAAAAAAAGCACTTACTGACTATCCTTCAATAAGTGCCTCTACATTTATTTATTCAATTTCTATGATTACTATGGTTCTAAGTCCTCTCAAAGATTACTTTACCTTGGCTATTAATATGTTCCCTTAAATTTTCATTTGAGATACAGTCATAAATTCAATATCTTTTTTAATCTGGCTCCTCTCCACTTAACACCATATGTAATGCGTGGGCAACTGGTTCACATGCATTTAGAATCTGCTCTAGTGTATTGGTCTGTGCTCCTAATTCGATTAGTAGACTTTTCCCTCGAAAATGTAGATTATAGCGATATCCCTTTAGGTAGATTTTTCTAGTCAAGCCCTCATAATACTCATTACACATTAATTGCATCTGAAAAGAAAATGCTAAGTTCTCAGCAAGATTTGGATTAGGTAAATACGTTATTTCTCCACGATCTTTCGTCATACTTAATCCATTGAAAAACATAACTTTTGCCATTTCTTCTCCGTTCACCATAGATACTAGTTGTGTATCTTCTGCTACTGCATCACGGTGAATATCAATCATCACTTCAATACTTGGATATTCTTCTAAAATAGCAATTAATGCTGGCTCTGCAACCGAATATGCAGCGTCCCTATTTTCTTTATCATACTCTGTTGTATCATGAATCACATGGTAACCATATGTTTCACTTAATAATCTCGCTAATTCCACTCCTGCTGCCACAATAGTCGTACTAGGATCTCCTTCCACAGAATCCACAAATGCTTCTTGCGAATGGGTATGATAGATCAATATTTGTGGTTGATCATTAGATGTTTGTAATGACATTTCTTTAGATAAGAGATTCTCTAGATTCAACAACTCTTCCTTTACTACTGTTTGAGCATCTACTATATAAAAAGTTTCAATTAATTGTTCTAATGTAGTGTACTCTTCTAGATTATATTGTTGCATCTTCTCCTTGGATATAGTAAATTCTCCAGTCGGCTCATCATACTCCACTTTCTCCTCTTCTATATAAGGCATATTATGAATGATTACTTCTCCATCGTGTGTAACCATATTTTCTCCCCTTGCTTCTTCCAACAAGATTTGCTGATACGTATAACGATCCTCAACAGCTAGTTCCCTTATAAAATAAGTAGAGGCATATTGTTGCAGTGGAAAAGTATCCCATAGGGTATACACTTTATCATACCATACATTATCTAAACTTCCCTCTTCGTCCACAAAAGATAATACCGTCATATGATTGCCCCATACTTGCTTAGCAAACCATCCTTCTTCCCATGGAATCTTTGTAATTGTAGTCTTAGCCAATAAAAATAGAAACACTACACAGACAGTAACTACTACTATACCTTTTCTATTTAATCTTCTTCTTTTCATCAAATACTTGCCACTACCTTTCTCAGACAAGTATATGCATTAACCTATTGTATTCATTCCGAAAAAGCAATATTTATTGCTTCCGAAACGGTAAAACTCAATCGCTTAATCATTTCATCAATATCCTTACTAGTCACGTACATATTGTAAAAATCGTGTAATCCACTTCTATCACCATCTTTAGCATACACTGGTAATTGTGTATCTGGAATATTGTATAATTTCTCTAACGCATCCTTTACAATTGTTGCAGCATCTACTACAGTTGGCACACCAATAGCCACTACCAATACCCCTAATGTTTCTTCTGTTAATGCATTCCGATGATTTCCCACTCCTGAACCTGGATGAATACCTGTATTGGTAATTTGAATAGTACGATTTAATCTTTTTACACTTCTAGAAGCTAACGCATCTATTACTAATACCACATTGGGATTCGTTTCTTGTACCACACCTTTTACAATTTCTGCTGTTTCCATTCCTGTTTTTGCCATTACCCCTGGTGCAATACTACTAATACAATGCATCTTCTCTTTTTCATACGCAACTTTTCCATACTCTCTTATGATATGTCTTGTAATAAATAGATTGTCTACTACTCTTGGTCCTAGTGCATCTGCAGTTACATCTTGATTGCCTAGTCCTACTACTAGAATGGATAATTCTTTCTGAATCTCAGGAATCATTTGCTTAATATGCTTTGCAATTTCCACGGAAACTTCTCGATGATATTGTTCATCACTTTCAATCAATCTTGGAGCCTCTAATGTTACGTAAGTGCCAATGGGTTTTCCCATAGACTTTGCAGCATTTTTACTTTCTATCATTACTTTCGTAACAGATATTTCACTTTCTTCTTCGCAATATTCTTCTACGAATACTCCATGTAGCTCTCCTTCTAAATGTGTAATACTTTCTCTTGCCTCAAGTGCCAAATCTGTTCTTACTTGAAAATGCTCCATATTCCTTTTACCTTCCTACATTTTGTCCTCCTTTCTATTTTAGACAATTTTTTTCATATTATGTATTGACTTTTTATTAATTTTTATCTATAATGAATGAGATTGTTTCCATTAAAACGTCCGTGTCCGGATTTAATGGAGAACGGTAGGAATAATTTTTAATAATACTTATTTTATTATAGGAGGCATATCATGGCTAATATTAAATCTGCAAAGAAAAGAATCTTAGTAAACAAAACAAAAGCTGATCGTAACAAGGCAATTCGTTCAGGCGTAAAAACAGCAGTAAAGAAAGTAATTGCTGCAATTGAGTCTGGAGATAAAACTGTTGCAAGTGATACTTTAAGAGCTGCCATTTCATCTATTGAAAAAGCAACTTCAAAAGGTGTCTATCACAAAAATACAGCATCTAGAAAAATCTCTCGTTTAACAGTAGCTGTTAATAAAATGTAATCACAAAAGAATCTATACCGTCATATAGATTCTTTTTTTTTGTAAATTTTTATTCTTTTTATACGCCTAACAGATCATTTACCACTTCACTCGCTAATATCATTCCCGCCACTGCTGGCACAAACACCATACTAGAAGGAATCGCTTTTACTCGACCTATTGTTTCTTGTTCTTCCACAACAGGTTTAAAAGGTTGTTCTTTTGAATAGACTACTTTTACAGAATGAATTCCTCTATTTTTCAACTCTTTACGCATAACTTTTGCAAGAGGACATACACTCGTATCCTTCAAATCTACTACTTCTAATAGTGCTGGCTTTCGTTTATTTCCCGTTCCCATGCAGCTAATTATTGGAATCCCCTCTTCTTTCGCTCGTACAATTAGATGAATCTTAGCCGTAATAGTATCAATAGCATCCACTAAGTACGAGACTCCTGTAAGATCAAACTCCTTCGCATTCTCTGGTAAATAAAATGAAGAGATTCCTTGCACCTTACATTCTGGATTAATCTCTAATATTCTTTCATTCATGCACACTACCTTACTCTTACCAATAGTAGAATGCAAAGCAATCATCTGTCGATTCAAATTAGATTGTGCCACCCTATCATGATCTACCAACGTAATAGAACCTATTCCACTTCTTGCTAATCCTTCTGCAACATATCCCCCTACACCACCTACGCCAAATACCATAACGTGTGCTTTATGTAGTATATGTAATCCCTCCTCGCCTATCATCATCTGCGTTCTACTAAATTGTTCTTTCATCTTAATACCTTTTTCCCTTCTAAGACTCGTAAACCATATTCTATCATACGATTCTTTACTTCCACACTACAGCAAACCCTTTTCTCCTCATTCTCCTCTCGTCCAATCCCCTATATAGTCATAATCCATTTATTATCTTTCGATAAAAAAAGTAATTTTGCAGGAAATTTACGATTATCATTCACTAAGTTACATCCAAATTCTACTGTTGCCAAACCATTAAAATTACGCTGTTGTTGATACTTAATTTCAATTTCATCAATAGTATGAATCATCTGATTCTCATCTTCATACCGAATCATAATAGGTGTCGCCTCACCCTTTGTAGAAAACCAACATTGACACCCAATAGGAAAACGTTTTCCTCGTAATTCTCCTGCGTTCGTTGGTTGTAAATGAAGTTCTGTTCCAAAAGCCATCTCTCTTCCCTCCTCTCTATCACATCTCTCACTATTGCTATTATTCACTTTCTCAGTCTATAAAATCTCTTCCTCATCATAATTCACACTTCGCCTCTCACGGGAAACACCTCCTGTCATATGATCAATTTCGCTTTCTAGAAAAGTAGCTCTCTTTACAATATCCATTCCAAACTTATTCCGCAATTGATCCATTGTAGCATCCACCTCTTCCCATTTTTCGTATGCTTCTTCCTTTTCAAAAAAACTCATCTGACGCATTCCTTCACCTTCAGACACTTTGCTTACCTGTACTCCTAAGTGTCGTATGGGAACTCCTCTCCATAATTCATCAAAAGCTTGACAAGCATATTCATATAATTCATTGGTTATATTCGTTCCATTATGCAACGTCTTCTGATGGGAAGCATATTGCAAGTCGTAATCTTTAATTCCTACTGATATAACCTCTGCCCTCATGCGATCCGTTCGCAATCGTCTTGCAATGGTTTCTACTAAAGATAAAAGAACGTGTTTTGCCATCTGTGCATCTGTTACATCCTGTGGTAATGTAGTACTATTTCCATACCCTTTATTCTTCGTTGGTTCATATTGTAGGGGAGTCTCATCAATTCCATTGGCATAATTCCATACCACTTCCCCTTGTTTCTTCAAATGTGCTTGCAATATCTTTCTCTCTGTATGTGCTAATTCTCCTATAGTACGAATCCCCAATGTATACAACTTATTCTCAGTTGCCCTTCCTACATAAAATAATTCTCGAACAGACAACGGCCACATCTTCAAAGGAATCTCCTCTTTCCATAAGGTATGCACACGATTCGGTTTCGTAAAATCACTTGCCATCTTTGCTAATAACTTATTCTCAGCTACCCCAATATTCACAGTAAACCCCAATTCTTCTTGAATACGATCCTTTATAAAGTAAGCTAACTTCTCACCTGTTCCGTAGAAATGTACCACTGCTGTTACATCAATAAAGGCTTCGTCTATAGAATATTGTTCCACATAGGGAGTATATTCTCGTAAAATCTCCATAAAAGCCTTAGAACTTGTCTCGTACAATCCATAATTAGGTGGAACAATTGTTAAATCGGGACATTTTCTAGTGGCTTCTAAAATAGTCTCTCCCGTTTGAATATGATACTTATTAGCAAGTGTAGATTTAGCCAAGACCACACCCCTTCGCTTGTTCTGATCTCCACCTACCACCGAAGGAATTTCCCGTAAATCTACCATTCCTCCAAGAAAATTCAACCGATATACTGCCTCCCAACTTAAAAAAGCAGAATTTACATCAATATGCAATATCACCTTATTCATTGTAATTCTCACTTTCTATTCTGTCCTAGATATTGTCTATATTATATCAGAACAAACGTTCTATTTCAAGTGAATTTCATTAGAAAGTATTTCCACATAAAAAAATCTCCTATGTGTCACTCCACTCATAAAAGATTTCTTACTTCTCTCTATCAATTCCACTATGCCTTCCTTACTACAATTTCTTATAAGTCACAAAATCTTCCACATTTAAGAAAATTTCCTCACAACCTAACTCATTACCTAACCTTGTTATATGTGGTTGCTCTAGAGAAACATCTTCTAACATACTTTTCTTACCAAAGATTTCTTTACCTGTACCGTCCAACAGTACCTGACCACTAGCAAACACAATCACTCTCTCAAATGTTTCCGCTACAAAATCCATATCATGAAGAATAGAAATCACCATCTTCCCTTCTTCTCTTAATCGAAGTATTAACTTTTTGATTAATTCCTTCCCTCTATAGTCTTGTGCTATAGTTGGCTCATCAAAAATAATAACCTTAGTATTCATAGCAATAACAGAAGCAATGGAAATTAATTTTCGTTCTGATAATCCTAAATCATATGGATTTGTTTCTTTCTCTTCTAGCAAATCTACCATTTCTAATGCATCTGTTGCCAACTTCTCTGCTTCCACTTTTGTCATACCGATTTGTAACGGACCAAACATCACTTCATCTATTACTGTATTTTTAAAAATCTGATCGTTTGGATTTTGAAACACTAGTCCAATCTCCTTGGCAAGCATTGCCACAGAATACTTAGTAATATCTTCCCCATTCCATAAAATACACCCTTTTGTAGGTATTAACAAACCCTTTAATAATTTTACAAAAGTAGTTTTACCTGCACCATTTTGTCCTATTATGGCAGTAGGTCTATGGTCCAACTCTAAAGAAATCCCTTTCAGAATTTCTTCTCCACCTTCATAAGAAAAATGTACACGATTTATAGATAATTGATTCCTACTAGTACTACTCATATAAATCTATCCCCTATTTCCGAATTAAACACTCTAACAATCCACTTCTAGTCAAACTCTACATTTTCTCTAGTTATAAAACATACTTTAAAATAACCTCTTTGCTTCTTCTAAGGTTACTGGAGCATATTCACCATTCTTCTTATGCAAAGCTTTCCCTATTCTTGTATAAACTGGTGGACAGATACCCAACTCCTCGAGATCACTTCTAGAGAAAATCTTTTGGGATGTATCCATCTCTACTAAACTTCCTTCATGAAGTAACATCACACGATCACTATAAGTAGCTATTTTCTCCATCTTATGTTCCACCATAATAATCGTAATCCCTTGCTTGCTTAACATTCGTACTGCTTGAAATACTTCTTCACTTCCTTGTGGATCCAATTGAGAAGTCGGTTCATCTAAGATAATAATCTCTGGTTCCATAGCAATAATACTTGCAATTGCCATACGTTGCATCTGTCCTCCTGACAAATCATAAGGAGCACGATCTTTAAAGGAAACAATATCTAGTAATTCCATACTTCTATGAATTCGAACCATCATTTCCTCTCTAGGAACACCAAAATTCTCAAGTCCAAAAGCGATTTCTTCATATACTGTATCTTTCGAGCCTGTTACTTGATTAAAAGGATTTTGAAACACTAATCCAACTTTTTGGCACAAATCATCTACCTGCATATCCCTTACACACACACCGTCAATTAACACCTCTCCACCGTACGCACCTTTATAAAAATT
>JAWXVF010000086.1:0-11172 GCA_044425555.1 Eubacteriales bacterium | reverse complement strand
GTACACAGAAGATTCATGCAAGAGGTCCTATGGGGTTAAAAGAGATTACTTCCTATAAATATATTATCAAAGGAAATGGACAAATTAGATAGGGGAAACAATTGGGGAAAAAAATAACGCAATTAAATAATGAGGAACGCAAGAATATAGAAGAACAGCGAAGTAATGAGGAAGAAGTACAATGTCAATACAAAGCCATTGAATTGGCAAAGGAGTACGTAGCCAAGGAACAAAAGAAGCTAGGGCGCCCGTTGTATGCTAGAGTAGAAACCTTTGGTTGTCAGATGAATGCAAGAGATTCTGAGAAAATCATTGGTATTTTAAAGAAAATAGGATATTTAGAAGCGGAAGATGAAAATGCTGATTTTGTATTATATAATACGTGTACCGTGCGTGATAATGCTAATCAGCGTGTTTACGGTCGATTAGGAGCTTTAAATAGTAAGAAGAAGAAAAATCCTCATATGAAAATAGGACTTTGTGGTTGTATGATGCAAGAGGAATTAGTCATTGAGAAAATTAAAAAAAGTTATCGCCATGTGGATTTAATCTTTGGAACCCATAATATCTTTAAATTCGCAGAATTATTCTGTACTATGATGGAAACAGATTCCATGATTATTGATATCTGGAAAGAAACGAATCAAATTGTGGAAGATCTTCCAGTGGAACGAAAATATTCTTTTAAATCAGGAACTAATATTATGTTTGGGTGCAATAACTTCTGTAGCTATTGTATTGTGCCATATGTACGAGGAAAAGAACGCAGTCGTATGCCAGAGGATATTGTAACAGAGATTACTAATCTTGTGGCTGATGGTGTGGTAGAAATTATGCTACTTGGGCAAAATGTGAACTCATATGGGAAGAATTTGGAAACACCTGTTACTTTTTCAGAACTATTACAGCAAATAGAAGAAATACAAGGGTTAAAGAGAATTCGTTTTATGACTTCTCACCCCAAAGATTTATCAGATGATTTAATAGATGTGATGAAGCATTCTAGTAAGATATGCCATCACATTCATTTGCCTCTACAATCAGGAAGCACAAGAATTTTGCAGAAAATGAATCGTAGTTATACGAAAGAACAATACTTAGAAGTCGTTCGTAAATTAAAAGAAGCGATTCCTGATATAGCACTTACCACGGATATTATTGTAGGATTTCCAACAGAAACTATGGAAGATATTGAAGAAACCATGGATGTGATTCGACAAGTAGGATACGATAGTGCCTTTACTTTTGTATATTCCGTTCGAAGTGGAACACCTGCGGCTACTATGGAACAGTTACGTGAAGAAGATGTAAAGCCTATGTTTGATAGGGTGTTGGCTACCGTTCAAGAAACAGCGAGGCGAAGAACGAGTCGTTATCTTGGTAAAACCATGGAATTATTAGTAGAAGAACAAAATAGTCATGATGATACATTGATTACAGGAAAGTTAGCGAACCATATGACTGTTCATGTAAAAGGATCATCTGATCTAGTTGGACAATTTGTACAAGTAAAGTTAACAGAATGTAAAGGGTTTTATTACTTTGGAGAAATTGTATAAAGGAAATAGGTTGCATGAGTAAAATATTAATTATAACAGAAAAACCAAGTGTTGCACGAGAATTTGCCAAAGCACTTTCTCAATCTTTTCGAAACAAGGATGGATACTTAGAATCAGATGAAACTATTGTCACTTGGTGTGTAGGGCATCTAGTAACTATGAGTTACCCCGATGCTTATGATCCTATGTACAAGAAGTGGACGATGGAAACCATTCCCTTTATACCAGAGGAATATCGTTATGAAATATTAGATCGTGTAAAAAAACAATTTAACATTGTCAAGGAATTATTTCATAGAGACGAATTAACTGCCATTTACAACGCAGGTGACTCTGGACGAGAAGGAGAATATATACAACGTCTTGTATTACAGGAAGCTGGTTATAAAGAAGGAATTGCATTAAAGCGAATCTGGATTGATTCTCAAACAGAAGATGAAATTCTTAGAGGTATTCAAAATGCCAAAGATATGACAGAATACGATAATCTTAGTGCTTCGGCCTATTTACGTGCCAAAGAAGATTACTTAATGGGGATCAACTTTTCGCGCGTACTTTCCTTGAAATATTCGCAATCTATTAAAAACTATTTGCAACTTTCTCATGTAGTTATAGCAGTAGGACGAGTCATGACTTGTGTACTAGGAATGATCGTAAAAAGAGAACGGGAATTTCGGGAATTTGTCAAAACTCCATTTTATCGTGTAAATGGAACTTTTCAACTACAAGAACAATCTTTTGAGGGAGAATGGAAGGCTTTAGAAGGTTCTAAATACTTTCAATCACCTTTGTTATACAAGGAAAATGGATTTCTAAAAAGAGAAAGTGCACAGGAGTTATGCCAGATAATAGAAACAAAAAGCAAACCTCCTATTGTTGAAAAAATTGAAAAGAAAAAAGAGACTAAAAATCCTCCCTTATTATATAATCTAGCAGAATTACAAAATGATTGTTCTAAATTATTTAAGATTTCTCCAGATGAAACTTTAAAAAATATACAAGAATTATATGAAAAGAAATTAGTCACTTATCCAAGAACCGATGCAAGAGTCTTATCCACTGCAGTGGCCAAGGAAATCAGTAAAAATATTCAAGGATTACAACAATTTCAAGAAACAAGTGCGTATGCAAAACAAATCTTAGATGAAAAAACTTTTGGAAAGATTGCGAAGAGTCGTTATGTAAATGATAAACAAATAACAGATCATTATGCCATTATTCCAACGGGACAAGGTATGAATAATCTAAGAAGTTTAACTCCAACACAATTGCATATCTACGAATTAATTTCTAAACGATTTTTAGCTATATTTTATCCACCGGCTATTTATCAAAAGGTTCAATTAACTATTGGAATAGAACATCAAAGTGAGGAAACAAAAGAATTCTTTGTAACTTCTAATAAAGTACTAGTACAAGAAGGGTACTTAGCAATAACCAAATTATCCTTTATCAAAAAAAAAGAAAAAGCAAAAGAAGACGAAAACGAGGGTGAAAAAGATTCTGAAAACGAGAAGCATAATCCTCAATTGACTGCATTGCTTACTAGTATGAAAAAAGGTATGGTTTTAGAAGGAACGGATTATACAATTAAAGAAGGCGAAACTTCTCCGCCAAAACGCTACAATTCAGGTACGATTATTCTAGCAATGGAAAATGCAGGACAATTAATTGAAGACGATGAGTTACGTGCCCAAATAAAAGGAAGTGGAATTGGAACATCTGCAACTAGAGCGGAGATCTTGAAGAAATTATCCACCAATCAATATATTTCTCTTCATAAGAAAACACAGGTGATTACTCCTACTTTAATGGGTGAAATGATCTATGATGTGGTAGACCAATCCATTAAGCCCTTGTTAGACCCTTCATTTACAGCTAGTTGGGAAAAAGGATTAACATTAGTAGCCAATGGTTCTGTAACATCGGAAGAATATATTGAAAAATTAAATGGATTTGTCATTCGTCGTATTCAATATGTGAAAAGTTTATGTAATCAATCTTCGATGCAACAATTTTATCAGCAAGTAGCAACACATTATAAAACCACAAAGTAGAGAGAGGAATCACAATGGAATATCTAATTTTTATAGGTGCAATCTTTGCATATGTGGTAATTTGTTATATATATGGTATTCATAACACAAAAAAAGAACAAATGTTATTCAAAGAAAAAGTGAAAGAACAATATGGCTCTTATCCTACTAAACAATACACACTTGAACAATATGATCGTATTTCTCATTATAGCGAATATAAACAAATGCGTGATTCCGCTACCACTCATAATAGATGTGATGAAATTACGTGGAACGATTTAGAAATGGAAGAACTTTTTCAAGCTATGAATCATACGTATTCATCAGCAGGAGAAGAGTATCTCTATGAAATGCTACATAATCTCGTAACGGATATAGAGGTATTAGAAGGTAGACGAAAACGTATAAATCAATATCAACAAGAGGAAACTTTAAGAATACAGCTGTTATCTGTCTATAAAGAGTTGGGGACTACTGGTAAATTTTCTATTGTGGACTACTTGGATTATTTGGGAAGTGTTTCGAAAACAAATAATAATAGTTCTTATGGAATGATAGTCTTACTTTTGACTAGTATATTCTTTATCTTTTTTGATGGTTTGATTGGATCCATGCTTACAATTGGTATGATTTGTATACAAATGGGGCGTTATTTTAAACGAAAAAGAGAAATAGAACCTTATTTTACTAGTGTTGGATACTTATTACGTCTTATAAAAGCAGGAAGAATCATTTCAACAATGGAGGTACCTATTCTTCAAAAGGAACAAGAGAAAATCAAACAATTACTTAGTTATTTAAAAGGGTTTACACGTAATACTACATTTATTTGTGGTGGTGGAACTGCCTTATCAAACAATAGTCTTAATGTAGTCTCTGATTATATAAATATGCTATTTCATTTTGATCTCATACAATTTAATGGTGTTTTGACTATTGTTGAACAAGAAAAAGAAAGAATCTTACAGTTATTAGAATTAGTGGGTTCTATAGAAGCCGAAATTGCTATCGCTTATTATCGTGCATGGTTACCTTATTATTGTGAACCTGTATTTTATACACAATCTCATATGGTACAAGAAGAGTTGTATATGCCTCTTATACCAAATGCTGTTTCTAACACAATAGATACGAATAAAAGTATTTTACTTACTGGTTCAAATGCTTCTGGAAAATCAACCTTTCTTCGAAGTGTTGCAATAAATGGAATTCTAGCACAAACTATTGTTACTTGTTCAGCACAAAAAGTACAAATGCCATTTATGCATATATATAGCTCTATCGCCATTCGAGACAATCTAAAAAAACAAGATAGTTATTATTTAGCCGAAATCAAATCTATTAAGAGGATTTTAGATGTAGCGGATACGAATAAATTACCTGTATTATGCTTTATAGATGAGGTATTACGTGGAACAAATACCATCGAACGAATTGCGGCTTCTACTCAGATTTTAAAATTACTTATTCAAAAGAATGTCATGTGTTTTGCTGCTACTCACGATATTGAGTTGACTCAATTATTAAAAAATTTATATGATAATTATCACTTTCAAGAAGAAATACATGGGGATGATATCTCTTTTGATTATCTTATTCAACAAGGGGCAGCAACAAGTCGTAACGCCATATTTTTGTTAAAAACATTAGGTTATGATTCTCAAATTATTGAACAATCTATGGAAATGGCTAATCGCTTTTTAGAAAAAGGTGTATGGGAAATAGCTAATTATACAAATATGATTCCTTAGTATGCATAAAAATTCATATAACTAATAAAATCACTTGTGTTATCCATAGAAAATGTGATACACTAAGATAATGATAATTGGGGAGGATAAAAGAGTATGAGCAAAAAAACGAATGAAGGTAAATTAGAAGAAAATGCACTAAAACCCATCCCTATTAGCGAAAGAATGAATTGGATGTCTATGGCATTTATTCAAGCTGGCATTTGTGTTTGTGTTCCTTCCTTTCTATTAGGAGCCATATTAGCAGAGTCTATGTCTGTTATGAACGCTATTATATCTGGTTCTTTAGGGTATGTGATTGTAGTAGTCGTCATGTCTATCTTGGGACAAATGGGAAGTGATTTAGGAGCTGCAACTTGTACCTTATCGCAAGCAAGTATGGGAGAAAAGGGTTCGCGATTTATTGTAAGTACAGTATTGGCTGTGAACTTAATCGGATGGTTTGGGATTAATAATGCTGTGTGTGGAGAAGCTTTTTCTAATGTCTTACAAAGTTCTTTCGGGATAGAAGTACCTGCTTTTGTATGTAGTATTTTGTGGGGAATTATTATGTTAACTACTGCGGTATTTGGAATGGTTGCCATTGAGAAGTTAGATAAAATATCCATTCCCATGTTAATGATTATTATGATGTTAGGAACTTGTTTAGTAATAAAAGAGTTTGGTTTAAGTGGAATGGGAATGGAGCCAGATTCAGAATATGCTATGAGCTTTATGGCAGGTGTAGGTTTATCATTTAATTTTTATGCGGTAGGTGCAATTGCTCCATGCGATTTTACGCGATTTCAGAAAACGAGAAGTGATGTGTGGAAATCCACTGTTTTTGGTGTGCTTCCTATGGGGATTCTTACCTTACTATTAGGAATTGTAATGACAAAAATAGCGGATAATTACGATATTAGTATGGTATTAATAGAAGTTGGAATTCCAGTATTAGGAGTGGCTTCTATGATACTTTCTACTTGGACAACAAATGCGACGAATGCTTATACAGGCGGATTAAATACGATTATGATTTTTGACTTTCCTGATAATAAAAGACGCGAAGTAACTTTAGCAGTTGGTCTAATTGGAACTTTTCTTGGTGCATTTGGTATTTTAAATTATATAGAAGGTGTACTAAGTATGTTAGCATGTATTGCTTGTCCAATTGGTGGGGTTATGTTAGCTGATTATTTTATCGTAGGAAAAGGAAAATCTGAAAATTGGCATGTGGTAAAAGGATTTAATTGGGCTGGTGTAATTGCTTGGCTTGTTGGTGCAATAGTTGCTTATTATCTATACATAGAATATTCTGGTATCTTAATTGGAATGATTCTATATATCATCTTAGAAAAATGGATGCCTTCTCCATCAAGGGGAAATAATATTGCAAAAGAGCGAATTATAGAGGAATTAGAATCTAGTGTTATTCGAAATTAAATGGCATTTCCAACATGATAACATTTGTTATTTTTTTAATGAGCGAAAGGGGAACTATTTGAAAGAATTTACAAAAGAAAATATTATAGATTTATTGTATGGTTGCACGGTATTAGGAACAGGTGGTGGTGGTGGATTAGACGAAGGTCTTGCCATGATGGAAGAAGATTTCCAAAAAGGGAGAACATTAAAAGTAGTAGATGTAGCAGAAATTCCTGACGATGCCTATATTGCTACACCTTATGGTTGTGGAGCACCTATACCAGCAGAAGGTGTAGAACTAAGTGCAAAATATAAACGACTTCCTCAAATAGAAGGAAGTCCAACTATTTTGGCTTTTCAAAAATTAGAAGAATTTATGAGACGGAAATTCTTCGCAGTATCTTCTACTGAATTAGGAGGTGCCAATACAGCAGAGGCACTACATATTGCTTGTATGCTTGGAATTCCTATTGCAGATGCGGATCCTGCTGGAAGATCTGTACCTGAATTGCAACATTCTACTTATTACATTAAAAAAGTGCCAATTGCGCCTATGGGATTGGCTACGCAATTTGGAGATGTGGCCATTTTATCTGACGTATATGATGATTTACGTGCTGAAGATATGGTTCGTGCTATGGCAGTAGTGAGTAATGATTTAATTGGCGTAGTGGATCATCCTACAACAGGAAAAATTTATAGAGAATCTGTTATTGTTGGTGCGTTAAGTTATGCATTAAGAATTGGAGAATTATTAAGAAATGCTAGAGAAAGAGGGGAGTGTCCCGCTCAGCTAATCGCTTCTTCTGAAAAGGGAAAGGTGTTATTTATTGGTGAGGTCATGGCAATTTTGTGGGAAACCACAGACGGATTTAATATTGGAGAGATTCACATAAGAGGAACACATACTTATGATGGTGATACTTATAGAATCTGGTATAAGAATGAAAATCTGATTTCTTATAAAAACGAGAAGATAGATGTGACTTGCCCAGATTTAATCTGTGTGTTTAATGAAGATGGGATGCCTGTAACGAATCCAGATGCAAAAGTAGGTATGAAGGTTACCGTGATTGCCTTGCCTGCTCCAGAGATTTGGCAAACACCTGAAGGATTAGAATGTTTTGGTCCAAGATCTTTTGGTTTCGATGTAGATTACGAACCTTTTTCTATATAATGGTTTACATATGATAAATCACACAAAATATTGATTTTTTATAGAAGTTTACTTGACGATTTCGTCTTAGAGTGATATGATGTTTTTAGAGAAAATTCAGAAATGGAGAACAGTATGACAAATTTTATATTATTTTTTAATAGCTTTGCTTCCTACGTAGTATTGTTAGCAATCTTTGTAGCACTTACCTTAATTGCAGTGAACATTGGTACATCCATGAGAAAGAAGAAGAATTTGCAAGAAGGATTAGTAAGTGAAACAGCAAGTAATGCAACTGAATAAGAAGAAATGGTGTTCACATGATGTGGATGCCATTTTTTTCTCCATTTATATTTTTTTATGAAATCATTGACACAACTACCTGTATGATTTATACTAATGTAAGACACTATATATTGTGTCTTTAATACCTTGCATAATGGTAGCTAACATATAATACTTGTGCCATATAGATAAGAGCGTGCAAATTCGCAGATAGTATATAGGAATAGGAACTAATAATAAATAGGAGATAACTATGCTAAAACAAAATTCTAATATAGAAGACCTAGAAGAGATAGGAGAAAAGTACCAAACAGACCAAGTAATTACAGTGGTGAAAAAAGATGGAAGCACCGAAACATTCAATGTGCAGAAAGTAATTGATGCTGTAGGAAAAAGTGCTTACCGTGCATTGACTAATTTTACACAAGAAGAAAAAGAAGAAATCTGTGCATTTGTAATTAAAAAAGTGAACGAATTAAATGAAACACATATCCCGATTCCGATTATGCACAATATTGTGGAGAGTGCATTAGAACAGGTAAAGCCATTGGTAGCCAAAAGCTATCGAGATTATCGTAATTACAAACAAGATTTTGTACGAATGTTAGACGATGTATATAAGAAGAGCCAATCTATTATGTATGTAGGTGATAAAGAGAATTCCAATACAGATAGCGCATTGGTTTCCACTAAGAGAAGCCTTATATTTAATCAATTGAATAAAGCGTTGTATCAAAAGTTCTTTATGACAACAGAAGAAATTCAAGCGTGTAGGGATGGGTATTTGTATGTACACGATATGTCTGCACGAAGAGATACCATGAATTGCTGTCTATTTGATGTGGAGAATGTATTGTCTGGTGGTTTTGAAATGGGAAATATTTGGTACAATGAACCAAAATCATTAGACGTTGCCTTTGATGTCATAGGTGACATTGTATTAAGTGCTGCTAGTCAACAATATGGTGGATTTACAGTACCAAGTGTTGATAAGATACTAGAACCTTATGCAGAGAAATCTTACCAGAAATATATACAACGTTTTTTACGATTGGGTATTGCACAAGACATAGCAGAAGCAGAAGCATATGAAGATGTCGCCAAAGAATTTGAGCAAGGATTTCAAGGATGGGAATATAAGTTTAACACAGTTGCTTCTAGTCGTGGTGACTATCCTTTTATTACAGTTACAGCAGGTACAGAGACAGGACAATTTGCCAAGCTTGCAACCATTACTATGCTAAAGGTTCGAAGAAAAGGACAAGGGCGACAAGATTTAAAAAAACCAGTGTTATTCCCTAAAATTGTATTTTTATACGATGAGAACTTACATGGAGAAGGTAAGGAGTTAGAAGATGTCTTTGAAGAAGGAGTAAGATGTTCTAGTAAAACGATGTACCCAGATTGGTTGAGTTTAACAGGAAAAGGGTATATTGCTAGTATGTATAAACAGTATGGGAAGATTATTTCTCCTATGGGATGTAGAGCCTTTTTATCTCCGTGGTATGAGAAGGGTGGAATATATCCTAGTGATGATACAGACCTTCCGATTTTTACAGGACGCTTTAACATTGGAGTAGTTTCACTACATTTACCAATGATTTTAGCTAAGTCAAGACAAGAAAGTAGAGATTTCTACGAGGTATTAGATTATTATTTAGAATTAATTCGTAAGTTACATATTAGAACGTATGCGTATTTAGGAGAGATGCGAGCTTCTACCAATCCTTTAGCATATTGTGAAGGTGGATTTTTAGGTGGAAATTTACAACTACATGACAAGATTAAACCATTATTAAAGTCTGCAACTTCTGCATTCGGAATTACAGCATTCAATGAATTGCAACAGTTATTTAATGGGAAATCTCTTGTGGAAGATGGCGACTTTGCATTAGAAGTATTAGAATATATTAATAAGAAAATTGCTCAGTACAAGGAAGAAGATGGTAACTTATATGCCATATATGCCACACCCGCCGAGAATTTATGTGGTTTGCAAGTGCAGCAATTTCGAAAGAAATACGGAATTATAGAAGGAGTATCTGATCGTGAGTATGTAAGCAATGGATTTCATTGTCATGTAGTTGAGGATATTACGCCTATTCAGAAACAAGATTTTGAGTATCGTTTCTGGGAATTGTCTAATGGTGGCAAGATTCAATATGTAAAATATCCAATTGATTACAATATAGATGCTGTAAAAGTATTGATTCGACGTGCAATGGATATGGGATTATATGAAGGGGTTAATCTCTCTCTTGCATATTGTGACGATTGTGGACATGAAGAATTAGAAATGGATATATGTCCAACATGTGGAAGTACGAATTTAACGAAAATAGATCGTATGAATGGATACTTATCATACTCAAGAGTTCATGGAGATACTCGTTTAAATGATGCAAAAATGCATGAAATTAATGAAAGGAAGAGTATGTAAAGAATGCGTTATCATAACATTACAAAGGACGATATGTGTAATGGAGATGGACTTCGAGTCGTATTATGGGTAGCAGGTTGTTCGCATTGTTGTAAAGAATGTCATAATCCTGTTACGTGGGATCCAAATGGGGGGATTTTATTTGATGAATATGCTAAAGGAGAATTATTCGAACAATTAGAAAAATCTTACATTAGTGGGATTACTTTATCAGGTGGCGACCCACTTCATTCAGCCAATCGTTTAGAAATTGCAAATTTAATAAAAGAAATACGGAAATTTTATTCACACAAAACTATATGGATTTATACTGGTGATCTTTGGGAGAATATCATACAATATTCATTCTTAAAGGAAGTAGATGTCTTAGTGGATGGAGAGTTCGTAGCTGCTCAAAAAGATTCTAAGCTTTGCTGGAAGGGAAGTAAAAATCAACGAGTAATTAATGTCAGAAAAACATTAATACAAACAGATCCACGTATACCAATATTATATTGTGGGGATTATAAAACTTAGAGCAATTAATCCTGTAAATAAT
>JAWXVF010000085.1:0-11297 GCA_044425555.1 Eubacteriales bacterium | reverse complement strand
CTTTAAAAACTTCTAATATTTAGTAATGATAAGCTCATTTAGCTTTTAGAGATTTCCTATGGTTAAATAGTATCGTATTTTGAGGAAGTTTGCAAGTGTAAATTTATGCAAACTTTAAATAGAAAGTACGAAGTAGTGCATAAAAATAAAAAAATATTGCATATTATTCATGAAAAGTGTATAATTATGCAATAAAATACAGAATGGAGAAGAGAATGATAAAGGTTGGGATTATAGGAGCGACAGGATATGCTGGTGCAGAACTAGTTCGTATTCTAATGGGACACAAGGAAGTATCCATTAAATGGTATGGATCAAGAAGTTACATAGATCAAAAATATAGTACAGTGTATCAGAATATGTTTGAGATTGTAGAAGCTACTTGCTTAGATGATAATATAGAAGAATTAGCAAATCAAGTGGATGTAATCTTTACTGCAACTCCACAAGGTTACTTGGCAGGATTATTAACGGAAAGTATTTTAAAACGTACGAAAGTGATCGATCTGAGTGCAGACTATCGCATGAAAGAGGTGGCAACTTATGAGGAGTGGTATCAGATGAAACACGCTTCTCCTGAATTCATAGAAGAAGCGGTATATGGATTGTGTGAGTTAAATAGAGAACAAGTGAAGAAAGCAAGATTAGTAGCGAACCCAGGTTGTTATCCTACTTGTTCTACTTTAGCTATTTATCCTTTGTTAAAAGAAGGCTTGATTAACAAAGATTCAATTGTGATTGATGCAAAGAGTGGTACATCTGGTGCAGGAAGAGGAGCAAAGTTACCAAATCTTTATTGTGAGGTCAATGAAAATATAAAAGCATATGGAGTAGCAACGCATCGTCATACACCAGAAATAGAAGAACAATTAGGGTATATAGCGAAAGATATAGTGATGATTAACTTTACACCACACTTAGTTCCTATGAACAGAGGAATATTAATTACAGCATATGCTAATCTTGTAGTAGGAGCAGATGGCAAGATTCCTACAGAAGAAACTTTACGTAGAGCATATGAATCTTATTACAAGAATGAAAAATTTGTTCGTGTGTTACCACAAGAGTGTGCTCCTGAGACGAAATGGGTAGAGGGTAGTAATTATGTGGATGTGAATTTTAAAATTGATCCTAGAACGAAAAGAGTTATTATGATGGGGGCAATGGATAACTTAGTGAAAGGTGCAGCAGGACAAGCAGTACAGAATATGAATCTCTTGTTTGGTTTAGCGGAAAGTATGGGCTTAGAATTAGTTCCTATGTTTCCGTAAGAAAAGGTTATTAAGATGAAAATACGTGCAATGGCGATAGAAGATTATGAGGAAGTATTTGCTTTATGGGAGCGCATTAGGGGATTTGCGATTCGTTCTATAGATGATTCGAAAGAATCCATAGAAGCTTTTTTGCGAAGAAATCCTAGTACTAGTATGGTGGCAATACAAGGGGGAGAAGTTGTGGGAAGTGTCTTGTGCGGACATGATGGACGGCTTGGTTCCTTATACCATGTATGTGTAGATTCGGCATATCGCAAACAAGGAATTGGGAGTGCTATGGTAACAGAAGCAGTAGTGGCATTAGAGCAAGAAGGAATTTCGAAGGTATGTCTAATTGCTTTTACAAATAATCAAGTAGGGAATACATTTTGGCGAGAATTAAAGTGGCAAAGACGAGAAGATATTAATTATTATGAAAAGATTTTAAATAAGAATAATAAAATAACATATGTTACTTGAAGTAGGTGTGTATATGAATTCATGTAGTTAAGATGATTGCTAAAAGTACAGAGTAACAGTAGAGGAAGAATGTATGAAACAAATCAAAGGTGGTGTGACTGCGGCAAAAGGATTTGCAGCATCAGGAGTGGAAGCGAATATTAAGTATTCTAATCGGAAAGATATGGCTTTGATCTATAGTAAAACTCCTTGTAGTGTAGCAGGTGTGTTTACAAGAAATTTAGTAAAGGCAGCTCCTGTCTTGTGGGATCAAAAGGTTGTTACAGAACAAGAAAGTGTCCATGCAGTTATGGTAAATTCAGGAATTGCCAATGCTTGTACGGGTGCAGAGGGATATGGTTATTGCGAGGAAAGTGCTAGAATGCTTGGGAAAGAATTGGGGATTTTGCCAGAAGAGGTACTTATCTGCTCCACAGGTGTGATTGGAATGCAATTGCCTATGGAACGTTTATTAAAAGGAGCTTCTTTACTAACACAGGCTATGGAAGAAAGCCTAGAGGCAGGACAGATGGCAGCAGAAGCTATTATGACTACGGATACGATATCGAAACAAGTAGCAGTACAATTTGAAATAGAAGGGAAAACAATTACGGTTGGTGGAATGTGTAAAGGGTCTGGAATGATTCACCCAGATATGTGTACCATGCTTGGATTTGTTACTACAGATCTTGCTATTTCCAAAGAATTGTTGCAAGAAGCTTTAAGTGAGAATGTGAAAGATACTTTTAATATGGTATCAGTAGATGGAGATACCTCTACTAATGATACGTTATTACTACTTGCTAATGGAGTAGCAGGGAATCAGATGATTACTACTAAGGGAAAAGAATACGAGTTATTCTTAGAGGCACTAGAGGGAGTAAATACACAACTATCTAAGATGATGGCAGGAGATGGGGAAGGGGCTACTGCCCTTTTTGAAACGAAAGTGATTCATGCTGTTGATAAGGAGCAAGCAAGAATATTAAGTAAATCTGTTATCTGCTCTAGTCTAACAAAAGCAGCCATTTATGGACATGATGCTAATTGGGGAAGAATCCTATGTGCAATGGGATATTCTGGAGCCACGTTTGATCCAGATCACATGGAATTATTCTTTGAAAGTAGGGCTGGAAGAATTCAAATCTATTGTGATGGAGTGGCTACAGATTATAGTGAAGAAGAAGCTACTAAGATCCTATCAGAGGCAACTGTAAGGGTAGTGGTGGATCTGAAAATGGGACATGAGACGGCTACAGCTTGGGGATGTGACTTAACTTACGATTATGTAAAGATTAATGCAGACTATCGCTCTTAGACAGAATAAAATAACGCGCACTATCAAATGGAACGGAGAAGAAGATGACACAGAAGTTAATGGATGAAGTATTGGAAAAAGCAGGTGTATTAATAGAAGCATTGCCATACATACAACGGTTTAATGATAAGATTATTGTGGTAAAATATGGTGGAAGTGCCATGGAAAATGAAGAGTTACAAAAGAATGTAATTAAAGATGTTGCTTTACTAAAATTAGTGGGATTTCGTCCGATTATTGTGCATGGTGGAGGAAAAGAAATTAGCCGTTGGGTGAAAAAGGTTGGGAAAGAAGCAGAATTTAAAAATGGACTTCGTGTAACGGATGCAGAGACTATGGAAATTGCGGAAATGGTACTTGGAAAAGTGAACAAAAGTTTAGTGACGATGCTAGAAGAAGTTGGTGTAAAAGCCATTGGGATTAGTGGAAAAGATGGTGGATTGCTAACTGTAGAGAAAAAATTGTCAAATGGAGAAGATATTGGATTTGTAGGAGAAATTACGAAGGTGAATCCTCAGATTATCCGTGATTTATTAGAGAAGAAATTCGTACCGATTGTATCACCTATTGGTTTAGACGCTTATTTTCAAACGTATAATATTAATGCAGATGATGCAGCGTGTTTAATCGCGTCCTCTATGAAAGCAGAAAAATTAGCATTTCTAACAGATACAGAAGGATTGTATGCGGATTTCGAAGACAAAGACAGTTTTATTTCGAATATTACGATTGGAGAAGCTACAGAATTAATTCAAAGTGGTACGATTAATGGTGGGATGTTGCCAAAGTTAAACAATTGTATTCGTGCAGTGGAAGAAGGGGTAAGTAGGGTACATATTTTAGATGGTAGGATTCCACATTGTTTATTATTAGAGATTTTTACTAACGAAGGAATTGGTACGGTTATGTTGCCAAATGAAGAGTAGAGGAAGAGGTTTTAAATGACATGTTATATAGAACGGTAAGCTTTCATGATGACCCAGAAGCGTTGTATCATGGAATCGTATTATGCATGTTGATTCGTTTTGGGATTCCATAAGGACGACAAAGTAATTGTAGCAAAATATAATTCTAGCAAATTCTCGAAGAAAATCTAATGTTTTAGTGAGAATAAGACGATATAGATAGTTAAGAATATTTGGGGAAAATACGATTACACAATAAGGAATATATGAAATGATTCAATTAGATAATCAGACGTTACACGCTGTACAGATGGTACAACTAGAATTATTGGTAGAAGTAAGACGAATATGTGAACTAGAGAATATTCATTATAATATTATAGCGGGTACATTACTAGGTGCGATACGTCATAACGGGTATATTCCTTGGGATGATGATGCAGACGTAGCATTTCTTCGAGAAGAGTATGAACGGTTTCGAGTGGCATGTGACAAGTATTTGAATCATGAATTATATTACTTCCAAGACCATCGAAATACAAATGGGTACCGATGGGGATATGGAAAGTTACGTAAAAAAGGCACTTTGTTTCTACGAGAGAATCAAGAGCATATGAAATATGAACAAGGCATTTTCATAGATATTTTTCCGCTAGACCAAGTACCTGACCATAAAATCTTACGTGGATTTCATAATCTACATTGTTATTGCATTCGAAAAATATTGTGGTCAGCAGTAGGAAAGTATGCAGAACAGAAATGGACACTAAGGATATGGTATACATTGTTAGAGAAAATTCCTGTGGAAGTAGTGTATGGACATATGGAGCGATTTATAGAGCGTGGTAATAGAAAACAAAGCAAATGGGTTCGCATTATTACATTTCCAACTCCCAACAATGCATATGGATATTGTCGAAGATGGTATGAGAATAGTCAGGAGTATACATTTGAGGGAGAAGTATTCCAAGGTGTTTTAGCATATGATGAATATTTGTCATTTAAATTTGGAACCTATATGGAGTTACCACCAGAATCAGGAAGAAAGACACATCCTGTAAGTCAGTTGATAGTGAAATAATAAGTTGGTTACGTTAGAAAATAGAAAGTGAAGAGAAACTTTTATGAAAAAAGTAATTACGTACGGTTCTTTCGATCTCTTTCATGAAGGACATTACAATCTGTTAAAGAGAGCAAAAGAATTAGGGGACTATTTGATTGTAGGGATTACAACAGAACATTACGATTTAAGTCGAGGAAAAATGAACATTGTTGACCCACTCCTAAAGCGCGTTGAAAATGTAAATAATACAGGATTCGTAGATGAGATTATTATAGAAGACCATGTGGGTCAGAAGATTGAAGATATTGAACGATATGAGATTGATATCTTTACAGTGGGTTCTGATTGGACAGGTGTCTTCGACCATTTGAAAAGATACTGTGATGTGGTCTACCTAGAGAGAACAAAAGGAATTTCTAGTACACAGATTCGAAATGATAAACAGAATATTATAAAGCTTGGAATGATAGGTTGTGGACGAATTGCTAAGAGATTCGTACCAGAAGCAAAATACGTAAGTGGAATTAATGTGGAAGCTATTTACCATCCACGAGAGGAGCGAGCGCAAGAATTTAAAGAACGCTTTAACTTATTATATGCAACTAGCCAATTCGAAGAATTTTTGAATCAAATTGATGCGGTGTACATTGCATCGCCTCATGAGACTCACTATGAATATACCAAGGAAGCTTTGAAACGAGGGAAACATGTGTTGTGTGAGAAACCAATGGTATTTACCAAATGCGAAGCAGAAGAATTATTCGCTCTTGCAAAAGAGCAAAACGTAATCTTATTAGAGGGAATTAAGACGGCGTATGCTCCAGGGTTTATACGTTTAATGGCTATTGCGAAAAGTGGTGTTATTGGTACTATTAAAGATGTAGAGGCAACGTTTACAAGATTGACGAATACTAATACGAGAGAATATACAGATATGATATTAGGTGGTAGTTTTACAGAATTTGCCAGTTATACATTGCTAGCTATGGTGAAATTATTAGGGACGGAATATAGAGATATTACATTTGACTCTTTCAACGAAGAGAATGGGATTGACTATTATACCAAAGCAACTTTACGAACAGCAACTGCAATAGGAACTTCTAAAACAGGACTAGGAGTTAAGTCGGAAGGTGAATTAATCATTGCAGGAACAAAAGGATATATCAAAGTAAGAGCCCCTTGGTGGAAGACAGAATATTTCACAGTATGTTATGAAAATATGAAAGATAATGAAGAGTATTTCGTGAAGTTTCAAGGAGAAGGATTGCGATATGAACTTAGTACCTTTGTGTCATTGATTGGAGGAGTTAACAAATCTGGTGGATTAGTAACAAGAGGCGAAAGTATTGCATTGGCAGGAATTATGGAAGAGTTTTTAGCTGTGAGAAGTACAAACTACTAGAATCACAGAAGTGAATAAAAATAGGGAGTGAACGTATAAAATGATTCAATTAGATAAACAGACCTTACGTGCTGTACAAATGGTGCAATTAGAATTGTTAGTGGAATTAAGACGAATATGTGAACTAGAGAATATTCACTATAATATTATAGGGGGAACCTTACTAGGTGCGGTACGTCATGGAGGATATATTCCGTGGGATGATGATGCTGATGTAGTGTTTCTAAGAGAAGAGTACGAATGTTTTCGAAAAGCCTGTGAAAAATATTTGAATCATGAATTATATTATATGCAAGACCACCGTAATACAAAAGGGTATCGGTGGGGATATGGAAAATTACGTAAAAAGGGCACTTTGTTTTTGCGAGAACATCAGGAACACATGGAATATGAGCAAGGTATTTTTATTGACCTCTTTCCGTTAGACCAAGTACCTGACCATAAAATCTTGCGAGGTTTTCATAATCTACACTGCTATTGTATTCGCAAAATGTTATGGTCGGCAGTGGGGAAATATGCAGAACGAAAATGGACACTAAGGGCGTGGTATACGTTGCTAGAGAAAATCCCAGTAGAAATCGTGTATGAACATATGGAACACTTTATAGAACGTAGTAATAAAAAGCCTAGCAAATGGGTACGTACGATTACATTTCCAACAGCTGACAATACATATGGATATCGTAGAAGTTGGTATGAGAACAGTAAGGATTATACATTTGAAGGAGAAGTGTTTCAAGGAATTCTAGAGTATGACAAATATTTAACCCTTAAGTATGGAGCGTATATGGAGTTGCCACCAGAATCGGGAAGAAAAACACATCCTGTAAGTCAGTTAATAGTATAGTAGTTTTATTTAGAATACTAAGTCATATGACTGTCCAATTTATTATACTCTATTTCATTAAGCGTGGATTAGGATTAAATAAATTTATACACATATGTTAATAAGAATTAGACCAATGTTTACAGAACGAGAAAGCGAAAAGTATGAAAAATAGATGTGCGATTGTTGTTCTATATGATAAGGATGGCTATATTGGGGAGTATGTTGAATACTTAATAAAAAGCATTTGTGAAGTAGCTAAGCGAGTAATTGTTATCCATAATGGAGAACTGCAAAAAAACTCTTGCGAGCGTTTAAAAGTATATCCTTGTGAAGTTCTCATGAGAGATAACAAAGGATATGATGCGGAAGCATATCGGGAAGTTATAGTGGATTATCTGGGGGTGAATCAGTGTAGAGAGTATGATGAGATTATCTTGTGTAACGATTCCTTCTATGGACCATTCGTACCTTTTCAAGATATTTTTTCGAAGATGGATAAGAAAGAAGTAGATTTTTGGGGGATTGATCAGTGTGATTTTAGATTGTATCGTGCTGTATCCGCCTATTTTTTAGTATTTCGTCAAAAGTGTATGAAAGACAATCTTTTATTTGAGTTCTTTCAATCTCACATGGATAAAGTATGGGATCGCCCTAGTGCTTGCTTCTATTTTGAGAGAGGATTGACTTATTATTTGGAAGAACATGGTTGCACGAGTGATTGTTATTGCGATGTTAAAAATGTAGATGTATTTAGATATTATTATGAAGTGGTGGAACAGCTAGACTTTCCTATACTAAAGCGAAAATGCTTTTCAGATAGATATTGGGATAGTGGGAAGGTACAAGGAGTTTTGCAACTGATTCAGAAGCGATATGATTATGATACGAAGTTAATTCTAGAAGGGGTAGAGCAAGAATTTGGAAAACAGATTGAAGCAGTAGATGACTTAGAAGTGAGCATTAAGCAGGCGACTAATCTTAATCGCAAGTGTACCTCTTACAGTAAAGAGGAATTAGAGTATATAGTAAAGAGATTTAAGAAGGTGTATTTATATGGAGTTGGTGATTATGGAAAGCGTATTTACTATGTGTTACACCAAGGGAAGAATCCTATAGAAGGATATATTGTATCAGATGGACATAAGAAAGAACATGAATTCCAGAATGTTCCTATCTATGAATATACAGAATTCAAGAAAAGGATAGGTGATGAATTAGATTATTGTATTATTGTAACACCATTGGATCCAAGAGAGTTGGGGATTGAACAACTGTTAGGCAAAGGGAATCATATTATTTATTTGTGGGATTAATGAAAATGAATGAAGCAGTCTAAGGAGTTGTTTGGGTGATTCATGTTGTGAGATAGACTATTTTGTACAGAATAAGAAAGTGAAAAATTGGATTATGGGAAGTTACATGAAACGTATAGGAATCTTAGTGTTATATGATCAGGAAGGCAAGTATGATAATTATATATTTTACTTAATTAAGGAATTGCAAGCAGTAGTAGAGCGACTAGTTGTAGTTTGTAATGGATTGGTAGAAGAACAGAGTTTTGCGAGGTTACAGCAATGTGTTGTGGAAGTATTGGTACGAGAGAACGAAGGGTATGATGCAGGTGCTTATCGTCATGTATTGCTAGAATATTTAGACAAGAATGAATTGCAACAATATGATGAAGTAATATTTTGTAATGATTCCTTTTATGGACCGTTTATATCCCTTTATGATATGCTTGAGGAAATGAACAATAAGAAATGTGATTTTTGGGGAATTGAATGTATAACAAGGGGAATCATAAGTTCGTATATAGGAAGTTACTTTCTTGTATTTAGAAATCGAATAATCCAAGAGAAAGTATTAGAAGAATTTTTTGGTAGAGTGTTACCAGTTAGACTAGACACATTAAAGGAAGCTATTCTATATTATGAAGAAGGGATTTTTAAGTACTTATTACAACTAGGCTATCAGTATGATTTGCTATTAGGACACGTAGATTATAATATTCTATTCTACAATCCTTATGGTGCTATTGTGAAGGAGAAGTATCCTATCTTAAAGAAGAAGTCTTTTAGTGAGAAATTCTTACGAGAGGATAATATGCTTCATACTTTAAAGAAGATTCGTGATGATTATCCTTATGATTGGAATATGATAAGGGAGAATGTAGAAAGGTGTCATGAGATTACATTGTGGTTAAAGAATGAGGAGGGGGAATTTTATTTACCAACACCATTCTTTTCCTACGAAGACGAAAGGAAAGAACACCCTAATTTTGTGAGTGAAGCAGAGAGTAAATTGTTTTTAAGTAATATAAAGCAAGTATATATATATGGAGCAGGAGCTTGGGGAGAAAAAGTGGCACATGATTGGTATTTTAACCAGTTATTACATGAATATGAAGTACAGTTTATGGGATTTATGGTAAGTAATAAAGAGTTGACAGAGACAAACCCTAATATTTATACCATAGATGAAGTAGAAATAACAGAGGAGATAGGAATTATGGTAGCTTTGGAGTGGAAAACGGCACAAGAGGTAAAACCTCTCTTAGAAAAGTATAAAAATGTGATATATTTACTTAAAATACGAGAAGGTGCCAAGGAATAGTAGGGAAAGGTCTGAAATATGGAAGATGTGAAAATCTCAGTTGTGATGCCGGCATATAACAATGAATGTTATGTGAAAGAGAGTATAGAGTCGATCTTGAACCAAAGTTTACAGGAAATAGAATTAATTGTAATAGATGATTGTTCAAGTGATTCTACTTATGACATTATACAAGAACTTGGTAAGCAGGATAAAAGAATTAGTCATTTTCGTAATAAAGAGCGAATAGGAGCAGCGAATACAAGAAATAAAGGGATGGATATTGCTAAGGGGAAATACCTTTATTGTTTTGATTCTGATGATATTTTAGAGTCGGAAGTGTTAAAAGGTGCTTATCATCTTCTAGAAAACAATAATTTGGATTTTGTATATTTATACCATTCGGATATAGATTCAGAGGGAAGAATTACTAGAAGGTGTAACTACGAAGATGTGGAAGAGCGTGTGCAGAATATATATGATATGAGTAGTGATAAAATCAAGTTAGTGAAGTGGTATATAGCTACATGGAGTAAAATATATAGGAGGAGTTTCATCGAAAGTTATGATATCAAATATCAGAATCTACCTGTATTAAATGATAGATATCATGACTATATAGCAATATTTTGTGCACAGCGTGTGATGTGGCTTGTGGGAGAAAATTGTGGAGTACGGTATCGAATACATACTAGTACAACTAAGATTACGAATAATAAAAATGTATTTTATGCATATTCGGTATATTTGAAAATACAGGATAAATTAATGTCTCTTCTAATTTGGGATAAGGCTGCACCGTATTATTATGAAGCATTATTGTTTGGAATAGTAGACCTTATGGAAAGAGATAGTGATAAAGTAAGGAAGTCTGCGTTTGCGACTTTTTTTTCAGAAGTTGGTTTAAAAATAATAATAGAACGTGATCCAAAAGCTTATGAACAATTACCAGATTGTATGCATACTTATTGTGAATATATTAGAAAAAATCATAATGAAATCTTAAGTTATTCCCATTATGTTATGTATGAAAGATTCTGTACAAGTCAAAAAGAAGCAAATAGTTTATTTCATAGGTTGAAAAAAGAGAGAGTAACATTGGGAGTTTGGGGATGTGGTGCATATGGAATGATTGTTGTGAAAGCGTTACATTCTTTTGAAATACCGATACACTATTTAATTGATAAAACATTAAAAGAAATGGAATGTGATGGTGTTTTCTATGAAATCAATAAATTTGAACAAGTGTCTAAAGAAGTGGACGTGTTATTCATAACAACTAGTAAATACTATGATGATATTGTTGAGGAAGTGCGAATAGTCAATGGTGAATGTGAGGTTATCAATGTAGGTAGTATGTTAGATAGAGTAAAACTATAGGTAGGAGGTTATGGATATGAAAAAAAGTTTACCAATAGGAATTGATAACTTTGAGGATTTAATTACTAATAATGGATATTATGTAGATAAAAC
>JAWXVF010000084.1:0-11316 GCA_044425555.1 Eubacteriales bacterium | reverse complement strand
GCAGAAGAAACATACCTTGAGAAAACATATGCTTATAGTAATGTTGGGTAGAGGTATTCTAACTTTAATATGATGTTGCTTCGTTAATAATAATTAAATACAATTAAAAAAATAATAGAGAGCGTAATAATATCCCTTTCGTAATGATACAGTAGTGCATCTGTAATTATGAAGGGGATTTTCTTTTAGAAGAGGTATGGCAGTTTCTGTTTTTTTAAGGAAATAGTTGGTGAGAGTATAGAAGTATTATTTTATTTTTACATATATGCCAACTAAATAGTAAAAGAAAAGATAGAGAAAATATAAAAGAAGGAGAGAAATATTATATAAGAAAAAAGTGATAGAAATAATGTGATGGCACTTTTCGTAAACCTGTTATATATTAGATACACGAAAACCAATAAGATGAAACAGATATTACTAGTTAGAAAGTAATAGAATGTTTTCATAATCTTTATTTATGAAAAGATAATAATCATAAATATTTAAGTATCATTATGAATCTAATGAAATAACCATTGTAAGAATATGGAGAAATTGTATGAATAAGAAAATAAGTAGTAATTGTCAAAAGAATAAAATAACCATTAGATGTACAGAAAAAGAGAAAGAAGTAATTGATAAAAGAGCTAGTAAATTAGGTGTTTCTAAGAATGATTATATAGTTAGTAAAATAACAAATAATCGTAAAATTAGAAATGCAGAAATGAAAGAAGTAAGAGAATTTACTTATCGAATGAATACATTACTGAATCGAAGAGAAAATGGAAGGAACAATGATTTGATTAATCAAGAAATAATAAAAGAGGTAGAAAAATTATGTCACTCTGTAAAATAATTAATAAACCATATGAAAATAAAAAAGCATTGTTAAATGTAGCGAATTATATTATACAGGAAGAAAAATGTTATGGTGTATATGGATGTATAGGAATTCGAGAACATTATGTAGTTGATATTGTAGAGAAAATGAAAGATACTAAGAAACTTTATTCTAAAAATAATGGACGACAACTTGTACATATTATTATTTCATTTGATGAATATGAAAGTACTTGTTTGACTGGGAATGATGCAATGGAGATTGCATATAGTTTACAAGAAGCATTCTATGGATACCAAGTATTATTTGGTGTTCATCAAAATACAGAACATTTACACATTCATTTTATGGTGAATACAGTAAGTATTATTACAGGTAGAAAATTTAGTATTAATAGTGCAGGTGCAAGAGAGTTAGAAGCAATGGTAGAGCGAAAATTCATTGAGATTAGGCAAAGATATAATCATCCTATTTATTTTCAAGTAGTATCTTTTGTGTAGTGGCAAGAAAGAGATAGCATAAAAAATAAATATAGTGTAGAATAATAAGAAAAGGGGTGGATATGAAACAGGAAAAAGTTGAAAAAATATGGGATAATTTAACGATTAGTAATGATTTCTTATTTGCCAAGGTAATGGGTGAGGAAGAAATCTGTAAAGAAGTAATAGAGGCATTATTAAATGTAAAAGTAGGAAAAATTGAATATGTAGAATATCAGAAATCTATTAATATTTCTTACGAGGCGAAAAGTGTTCGCTTAGATGTCTATACCCAAGATGAGAATAGAATGTTTAATCTAGAAATCCAGATTGAAAATAAAAAAGATTTGCCAAAGAGAAGTAGATATTATCAATCTATGATTGATTTAAATGCTATTGAAAAAGGTGAATATTATAAAAATTTAAAGGAAAGTTATGTGGTATTTATTTGTACCTTTGATCCATTTGAAAAGGGGTTGGCAAAGTATAGTTTTCATCATGTGTGTGATGAGGATAGTACGTTATTGTTAGAAGATGGAACACATCGTATGTTTTTTAATACAACAGCTAATCATAATATAGAAGATAAGACCATGCAGGCATTTTTGCAATATGTGAATGGAGAAAAATCGAATCATGAGTTGATTTGTAAAATAGAAGAACGAGTAAACAGAATTAAAGGGAATGAATATTTTAGGAGGGAATTTATGACATTATTAATGAAATTACAAGAAAACCGAGAAGAGGGATTTGAAGAGGGTGTTGAAGTTGGCATAGAACGAGGAATAGAGCAAGGAATCTATGCGATGATTCGTGTATTGTCAGATTTTATACAAGAGGAAGACGTATTATTACAAAAGATAGCAGATGAATTTTCGATTACGTGGGAGGATGCTAAGCAGTATTATAGAAAGTATTTAGAGCAAATGAATTAGTTGCCTGAAAAGAACCTTTTGTTATGTTGCAGAAATTGAATTAGATATTATAACAGTGTATATCCTGAGTGCAACTCAGTTTTAGCTATTTTTAAGAATGGTAAAAAGAGAGGTACTTAAGAACGATATGGGAAGGTATTAATAGACAATCATTATGCAAAGAAAAGGAGAAAAAGATGGCAGCAAATGTAGAAAGTATGTTTTATGTAAGAGAAACACCGTGGCACGGATTAGGAACAAAAGTAATGGAGGCGATTTCCGCTAAGGAAGCTCTAATGAAATCGGGATTAGATTGGCAAGTCTTACAAGAGCCAATTTATACAAATTTGCAAGAAGTAATTGAAGGTTATCAAGTAAATGTAAGAGAGACTGACCGAAAAGTGTTAGGGGTAGTAACTAATCGTTATAAGGTGATTCAAAATGAGGAAGCGTTTTCTTTTACCGATGATTTATTAGGAGAAGGTGTGAAATACGAGACCGCAGGCTCTTTACAAGGAGGAAGAAAAGTATGGATATTAGCACGTATGCCTCAAGAATATATTATGATTGGGGAACGGATTAGTCCGTATTTATTATTTTCCAATACTCATGATGGAACAGGTGCTATAAAAGTGGCATTAACTCCTATTCGAGTAGTTTGTAATAATACTTTAAATTTAGCTTTATCAACTGCTTCTAGAACATGGTCAATGAATCATGTAGGTGATATAGAAGAGAAAATGGAAGAGGCAAAACATACCTTATTACGCTGTGAAACGTATATGGAGCAATTAGGAAAAGAATTTGAAGTGTTACGTCAGAAAGAATTTACAGACAAGCAAGTAATAGCATATATGGAATTGCTATTGCCATTAGAGGAGCAATCAAGCTTGCAACAGCAAAAAAATATTACGCGTCTTCGTGAAGATTTAAAAGCAAGATATTTTGATGCACCAGATTTACAGGACGTAGGGAAAAATGCGTACCGTTTTTTAAATGCAGTATCGGATTTTGCAACACACGCACAGCCACTTAGAAAAACACAAGGGTACAAAGAAAATTTATTTACAAAGACGGTGGAAGGTAATCCGTTGATTGATAAAGCCTATCAAATGGTAAAGGGAGCTTAATAATTGAGACAAATAATAGTGTAGGAAGATGCGACAGAGTTCGCATCTTCTATTTTGTTGTCCTGTTATATGGGGGAATTACTACGTGATATAAAAATTTAATTACATCAGTGAAGGAGAATTATATGCGGAAAATGGTAGATGTTAGAACAATTACAAAAGAAGAATGGTTGCAGTACCGAAAGCAAGGAATTACAGGAACGGATGCAGGAGCTATTATAGGGATGAATCCGTTTACAAGTGCATTTCAAGTCTATCAAAACAAGATTACGGATGATACGCAATTAGTGGACAATGAAAGTATGCGACAAGGGCGAGACTTAGAAGATTATGTAGCTAGTAGATTTATGGAAGAAACAAGTTTAAAGGTTCGCAAAACAAATTATATGTATGCTCATGATACGTATTCTTTTCTGATTGGGAATTTTGACCGTCTTGTAGTAGGAGAGCGAGCAGGACTAGAATGCAAGACTGCAAGTGCTTATTCCTCTAATTTATGAAAAGATGGGGCTATTCCCTTACATTACCAATTGCAATGTCAACATTATTTAGCAGTCACAGGGTATGATGTTTGGTATTTAGCAGTTTTAATTTTAGGTAAGGAATTTCAGATTCATAAAATAGAACGAGATGAAGAATTAATAGAGAATTTAATTACAATAGAGAAAAAGTTTTGGGAAGAGCATATTTTAGCAAGAGTTGTTCCCTTGCCAGATGGAAGTAGTAATTATACGGAGTTAATAGGAAAACAATATGGGATTGGAGAAGGAGAGAAACGAGTAGATTTATCTTGTGTTGAATCAAAATTAAACAGAAGAGAAGAATTACTGCTATTAGAAGAAAAGATGAAAATAGAAAAAGAACAAATTGACCAAGAAATTAAAATGATGATGCAAGATGCTACGATTGGAAATGCAAAGGAATTTTATATTACGTGGAAAAATACAACCACGAATAGACTTGATACGAAACGGTTAAAAGAAGAAAACCCTAAATTGTATTTAAAATATCTAAAAACATCTAAGAATCGAAGGTTTATGGTAAGGAAAACAGAACAAATATGATAGGAGAATCCATTATGAAGGAAAATAATATAAAAGAAACATTAGAATTACAAGCAAAAGAAAAAAGAGAAGAAGTAAAATTAAACAAGAGTATGACCATTGCTGATATGATAAAAGCAATGGCTCCAGAAATAAAAAGAGCTTTACCAAGTGTATTAACTCCTGAACGTTTTACAAGAATTGCATTATCAGCATTAAATAGTACACCACAATTAAAAGAGTGTACTCCATTGAGTTTTATTGGAGCATTATTAAATGCAGCACAGTTAGGACTTGAACCTAATACACCATTAGGGCAAGCTTATTTGATTCCGTATAAGAATAAAGGTGTATTAGAATGTCAATTTCAAATTGGGTATAAGGGATTAATTGATCTAGCTTATCGGAATGAACAGATTAAAATTATACAAGCACAGTGTGTATATGATAATGATGAATTTTATTATGAATATGGTTTGGATCCACAATTGATACATAAACCAACCATAGAGGAAAAGGGAATGCTTACACATTTTTATGGAATCTTTCGTATGGTAAATGGAGGATATGGTTTTGCAGTTATGAGTAAAAATGAAATGGATTCCTATGCCAAGACACATTCTAAATCTTACGAAACAAGTTATTCTCCTTGGAAAAGTAGTTATGAAGAAATGGCAAAGAAAACAGTAATTAAGCAAGCATTAAAATATGCACCTATTAAAACAGATTTTCAAAGAGCGTTAAGTTCAGATGAAAGTATTAAGAAAAATATTTCAGTAGATATGGCAGAAGTTCATAATGAAGTAATTGATTATAATGAGATAGCATAGGAGGAAAAAGGATGGAATATGTAGAATTTATAGAAACTATAAAGTTAGGATTAAGACAGCGATTAGGGGAGACAATACAAATAGAAATCCATGATTTATTAAAGAATAATGTAAAAAGAGAAGTGATGGTAATTAAAATAGATACAGACCGAGTAACACCGTGTATCCCTTTAGAAAGCGTGTATGCAATGTATCAACTAGATGAATCATTGGATGATATCATTGATAAAGTAGTGGAAATAGAACAAGATAATGCTATTGTAATAGGAGAAAATCTGATTCAAATTAAAGATTGGGATGTAGTGAAGGAATTAGTAGAGTCAAGAGTGGTTAGTTCAAAGAATAATCAAAAATTTTTATTAGATGTACCACATAAGGAGTTTCTAGATTGTTCCGTAGTGTATTATGTAAATGCTAATAATTGGGTGGAAGGTGATCATCGTGCTTCTATCAAAGTGACTAATGAAAAACTTGCTATGTGGGGAGTGTCTATCCAAGAATTAGATGAGTGGGCTAGAAAGAATTATTATAAGCAAGAAATTATATTTCAGTCTATGGAAGAAGTCTTATTAGAGCTATTAGGAGAAGAATCTAATGAAGAAGAGTCTGTAGAGGTTGGAAATAAGCCGATGTATGTATTATCTAATAAGGATAGGAAAAATGGTGCAGTAGTCATGTTAGATGAAGAAACCCTGCATTCTGTTTATGGGAATTTAAAGGATACCTTTTATCTGATTCCTAGTTCTGTACATGAGTTGATTGTAATACCTTCTGAAATGGCATTAGGGGTAAAGGAATTGAAAGAGATGGTGGTGTCTGTTAATCAAACGGAAGTAGATGAAGAAGATATCTTAACGGATTCTATTTATTACTATGATGGGGAGAAAGTAAATGTAGTAGCATAGAGATGATAAGTGGATTTCCTACACCATGGTATATGGTGTGGGGGAGCACTTAGTGTTATAGAAAAGTGTTGTGATTTTGTGAAAAGATAAAATTGCTAAGTAATCATGTTTTTGTTATAATAAATAAAGACTAATAACGATAGGTGGAAGAAAGTATGGTTGTAAATCGCGTATGTATTAAAAACTTTCGAGGGATAGAAGAAGCAACAATAGAACTAAAAGAGGGTTTTAATTTAATAAAAGGTGAAAATGGAAAAGGGAAAACTTCTATTT
This sequence comes from Eubacteriales bacterium, assembly GCA_044425555.1. Lineage (GTDB taxonomy): Bacteria > Bacillota > Clostridia > Lachnospirales > Lachnospiraceae > JAWXVE01. The sequence continues at coordinate 4,919 of JAWXVF010000084.1, read as the reverse complement.
TAGAGGCTATATCAGTTGGGTTAGGAGGGTATATATCTGGAATTAATGATGTAGCAACTAGACATTTTTCTAAAGAGGAAATTAGAAAAGTTGTTGAATTAATTGGAGATGCTTCTTGTAATATTACGTATCAAGTCCCCACAGAAGTAGTCATGAATGTAACTTTGGAGGGAGAAGGATACGAATGGACAAGAGGTAGAAGTAGTGTAAGTTCATCAAGAAGTACTACACAGCCACGTAATATTTGTAAATTAGCGGAACGAATGTCGTTGGATACAAATGTGGAATATCCAGTATTGATTTTTCAAGGTGCAGGTAGAGTTTGGTCACAGAAAAAGGACAAATCAAAGAGTGTATTCACAAAGCAATATTCTCGTACGGTGGGTTATACAGATACGTTATTAGAAGCATCTAGCATTAAATTATTATTGAATTGGTGTATGAAGATGGAACAGGCGGCTTGGAAGAAGAATAGTACAATTGCTGAATATGAGTCGGTGAAAGAAGCTGTAGCGTTATTTATGTCTTGTATGAATGGAAAGAAAGAATTTCATCTCTTTTACGATAAAGTATTAGAAGAATTAATGTATGGAGAGAATGATATGATATTACCAGTGAATAGTTTGAGTGCAGGGTATCAATCATTAATATGGATGGTATTTGACATTGCTTATAGAATGGCTGTTTTAAATCCACTTAAAAAAGAACAGATAGCTCAAACAAAAGGAATTGTATTGATTGATGAAATAGACATGCATTTACACCCAAGATGGCAATGGAAAATTATAGATGCTTTAAGAACTGTTTTTCCGAATGTGCAATTTATTGCAACGACACATGCTCCTATCTTATTTGCTTCCGCGAAAGACGTGTGGGTGATTGATATTGAAGAAAAGGAATATCAATATGGATATTCTCACTATGGCATTGATTTAAATACAGCCATAAAACAATATCAAGATACAAATGATATACCCTTTACTATACAGGAGCAAGTAGATGAATTTTATGATGAATTAGATCAAGGGAATGTAAATGAGGCAAAAGAAATTTTGGAAAAATTGGAGATAGAAACAGCACCAACACATCCTTTACTTGTACAAATGAGAACACGCTATGAATTTGAAGTATTAGATTTGGAGGATTAATTGTATGATTTTAATACAAAAGAAACAAGAGCCTAATTCGTTAATGGAGTACAAGAAACAAAAGAATGCATACTATGATGGATGTAATAAACAAGATATAAGAAAAAACTTGTTAGAAGAGCAAGGACATTTATGTGCATATTGTATGCGTAGAATTCACATAGATGAAATGAAAATAGAACATTGGTGTCCTCAGGAAAAGCTAAGTGATGCGAGTGGTTTGGATTATAGAAATATGTTGGGTGTATGTTTGGGTGAGGTAAAGGGACAAACTGGTAAGGAACATACGTGTGACGTTAGGAAAGCTAATCAACGTATTGTTGCAAGTCCGTTGGAGGAAAGTACAATAAGTTCTATTTTTTATAATAGTAAAAACGGCGAAATTCATTCTACGAATTCTAGAATAGAAAATGATTTAGTACATACGTTAAATTTAAATTCTAAGGTACAGAATCTTCCACTGAATCGAAAAAGAAAGATAGATGAAGTGATAATGGAATTATCGAAGCGTAGCAGTAGAGAAGGTACTTGGTCTAAATCGAAATTAGAGAATTTTGTAAAGAAATACAGCCAATTAGATGAAGAGGGTTGTAAGGCAGAGTACTTAGGTATTATTACATGGTATTTTAATCGTAAACTAAAAAAATCTTTATAACTCCATGAGGAAAATTCCGATTTCCAATGGAGTTGTAGTATCCCTACAGCTACGATCTAAAATGTTCTTTCTGTAAAATAATATGCAAGAAAGGCTATGCTTTATTCGTAAGAGTGAGTTTGACAGCAACGCGTACATCAATGGTAACTAGAATGAGTGGAATTTATAGAAATATAAGAATTTTTTAAAGCTCAAATCATACGTAAAAGCACGATTTTACACTTGAAGATACTACAATGTAATACTTAGGATCTAGTGGGATTCCTTTAGGAAAGATGTTAGGAAAAGATTTGACATCTATTTTACAATTGGTGAAAGCAAATGAAGAAATTTGAAATGTATTCTGGAATTAGTTCTGAAAGAAAATAAAAGAAAAGGAACTGATTGCTTTTCAATATTTAAAAGAATCATATATACTATAGATATCATCTGATGGAGAGAGTGCAAAGGAAGCTTTTCGATATACAGTCAATAGTTATAGTAAAAGGAAAATAATATGGTTAAAATTAAATTTGAAGATTTAAAGAAGCGAAAAAAAGAGTATTTAGGATTTGATTATACTTGTGAGGAAGATTGCATAAAAGAATTAGAAAATAATGGATTAGCGTTGAAATATATTAAGAATCAAACAGAAGAGCTCTGTTTAAAAGCAGTAAAACAAGATGGTATGGCTCTACAATTCGTTCAGAATCAAACAGAAGCAATCTGCATAGAAGCAGTAGAGCAAGAGGGATGGGCATTAGGATTCGTTCAGAATCAAACAGAAAAAATATGTTTAGCAGCATTAAAAAAGTTTCCTGATTCACTAGTTCTTGTTAGGAATCAAACGGAAGAAATTTGTTTAGCAGCAGTAAAAGAAGAAGGTGGTGCCTTACAATTTGTTAGGAATCAAACAGAAGCAATCTGTTTTGAAGCAGTAAAGCAAAATAGTATGGCGGCAAAATTTATTCAAAGCAAGGCATTCAATCCTTAGAAATAGGGGTTGGTGCTTTTTTTGTATGAAAATACTTTTCATATTCATTGAGTCTTTTATAATCCTTCACAAGTTCTTGCACTTTAGCATTTTGCTCAAGAGTTAATTCCGTAAGATCTAATGTAATTGAACTATTATTCATTTCTAGTAGATAGTCGGTGCTACAGGAAAAATAAATGGCAATCTTACGAAGCATTTCTACAGAAGGGAGAATATTATTATTTTCCCAATTGCTAATGCTTTGTTTGGTTACATTTAAGTCTTTAGCAAGTTCAACTTGATTCATTTTGTGAGATTGCCTTAATTCTTTAATCTGCTCTCCTAGCATCTGTCCTCCAATCCAATAGGTAATATTAAAAACTTAAATAAAGATTGGTACTAAAGTTTTTAATATGTTCTTATGTATATAATATGTCCAATACTTTAGTATTTACAAAATACTAAAGTATTGCTATAATTGACTAATAATAATGCAGAAAAATAATGATACAAGAAATAAGATGTCGAATTAGTTCCCAAAGAAAAGGAAATCATAGGAAGTAATTCGCTTTTCTATACCTACTATAGTCCATTATACTAAAGGAAATCTTAAAGAATTTTTACGATTACGATTATTAGAAATGCCTTAGAGGTATTGGATTAGTGTAGCAACTAGAAACGAGTCAGAAAGGATGGTAAAAAAATGAGTGAATCAATGAAAACGTTGGAAGAGTTAGGATTTGAGTTGGCAGATATAATCTTTGATATAGGAGATGAGTTTGTAGATATGATCAACGACATAGGTGAAATCTGTGAAGATTTGCCAGAGTTACTAGAAGGTGATTGGGAGAATGTAAAAGAAGCCCGTGATATAAATATGCTTATCAGTGAATTTGATGCAGAAGAAGAGCTCTTAGAGGAAGAGTTAGAACTAGGAGATCACCTGTATGCATTGCGACTTGGGTATACGCACCATGGGATTTATATTGGTGATGGACAAGTGATTCACTATCTAGCAGAACAAGTGAAAATAGATACCGTAAAGACCTTTGGAGCAGGATTTCGTATTTGTAAGAAAGAATTATGGGAAAGTTATACTTCTTATGAGGCAGAAGAGATTGTAGAACGTGCAAGAAGCCGAATGGGGGAGATGGAGTATCATTTGTTGTTTAATAATTGTGAGCAGTTTTGTAGATGGTGTCGGTGTGGGGAGTAGGAGTGGAAAGTCAAATTGTTAAGGGTACGTTAGAAAGTATTCTTAACAATTTTTCTATGATTTGCGTAATAATTATGTTAAAATGTACATAATTACAAAATTTGCTAATATTCTGGTCTACATGACAGATTTAATAGAAAAGAGGGTGATAGAGTATGAAAACAAAAGATTTACTAAAGTTGCTAGAAGAAGAGGAGATTCAGCAGGCTATTATTCGAATTGTATCTAGTAAACAGGAACGAAGCGAATTGATGAATCCATCTAGTTCACCTAGGGAATCTGATTCAGTAGAAATAGGGAATGTACCTTCAGAAGAAACGCAGAGAGAGTTATCTACATTACGAAGTCAATTAGAACAATACAAAGGATTAGAACAGGATAATATTCACTTACAAGAGTTGAATAGGAAATTAGAAAATAACAAGAAGCAATTACAATTGGAGAAAACTCAATTAGAAAGAACAAAATCTGAACTAGAAGAAAAGATAGAAGTAGTTCAAAATCTATTTAATCAACAAAAAGAAGAATTGAAAAAGATACAAGAAAATTATCAAATATTGTCTGATACAAATACAGAGCAAGAACGAACCATAAAATCTTATGAAAAAGAATTACGGATGTTCCTTCTCTATCAATCCTTAGGAGAAGATGGTAAGGAAATACTTAATTCTGTTTTAAAGGGAGCCAATTGTATGGATGAGTTCACCGTTCGTGGAGTAGGAAAGCCAGATATTGAGCGATTATATGACGTAATATCTCATCGTATTATGTGTCGTGATTACCAATACTTAGAGCAGTTACAAGAAATTTATCTTTATTTTATTGATTTATGATTTAGGTGTCAAAACTTAGAGTTCACCTACTCAACACCTCGCTTTAGTGTTATAATAGAGACATATTAGAAGCGAGGTGGAAACATATGTCTTTCAAATCAAATCAACATCAACA
>JAWXVF010000083.1:0-11400 GCA_044425555.1 Eubacteriales bacterium | reverse complement strand
CTTAGATCATTGGCCACTGCATACATAAAAGATTCCGAAACATTATCTGCATAGTAATAAGCAAGTACCAACGGCCTTTCAAAATCATATCCAGCCTCTTCTAATAATTGCTTTGCCATTTCTGGATCATACTCTATAGAGTCTCTACTAACTGCATAGTGGGAATCAGGAATCCCTGAGTTAATAATGGTTGTAGTGTTTTCATATATATGCTCTATGATATTCTCTCGATTAATTGCATAAGCAATTGCTTTTCGTACACGCACATCTTGCATTGCTTCATTTTCATTCCCATCAATACCTTGCATATTAAATATAAAGTAACGATAGAATAGGGAACTAGTAAGATATTCCTCTACTCCTACTTTTATTCTATAATTTGTAATGTCTGAAATATTATTAGTCGAAAAGTAATCTAACAATTCTTGTTGATAATTCGTGTGCATTTTTATAGTCTCTATTAAAGGTTCTTCTCCTATGTAACGCTCATTTTTCACTAGTGTTACAACTTCTTCTGTAACCTCTTCCACTTTATACATACCACTTACTACTGGATTCTCCCAGAATTCATTATAATTGAGCATAGTCACTTCTTCCTGCTCTAAGATATGTTTTGGTACAATTACAAATTGTGCTAAGATCTGTTCCATAGATGGATAGAGGCTAGTCAATTGTATGGTGACAGTTTGTCCAGAAACTTCTAATCCGATTAAATGGTCCGTTACATTGTCTATGAAATCTTCATACCCTACAATTTTAGAAAATGCTAATGTATAGATTCCATTAGTATCTTTCGCTTTCAAAGATGATTCGATACTAAACACCACATCTTCTATTGTCAAAGGTTCCCCATTCGACCATACAATCCCCTCCTTAATGGTGACTCTGTAAGTAAGTCCATCATTTAATATGCTAAATTCTTCTGCCAAATCTAACTCCGTTGTCTGATACATACTATCTGGTAATAATAGCGTACGAAACAATAACATAGAATGAAATTGTGCATTTTTCCAAGCAGATTCTGAATTATACGGAATATTAAAAACACTTGACTCTTCTATACTAGAGAGATAGATTAACATCACTCCCCCACCAATACTAAGTATTAAAATTGCCACTATAATCATTTTCGTCATCTTTGTATCTTTAGCAGTATTTTTTTGATTCACGTTATCTCCTTATCACAACATCGTACAATTGATTTGATATGTTAGTTATTGTTTTGTATCTCTTTTATTTCATCTAAGATTTTATAGGACACCTCTTGTTTGCTCATAAGTTCTAATTCTTTTACGATTTCTTTCGTTAAGATAGTAACCACATTCGTATCTCCTTGAAATCCTGCACCTTTAGTGGTTAGATTATTCGCTACAATCATATCAACATTTTTATGTTCTAATTTCTTTCTAGAATTTTCAATCATATTCTCTGTTTCCATTGAAAAGCCACAAATAAATTGATGAGGTTTCTTGTTCTTTCCAAGATAGGCTAGAATATCACTAGTCTTCTCTAATTCTAATATAAGTTCTCCATCTGATTTTTTCATCTTCTGTTCACTCTTATGTTTCGGTGTATAATCTGCAACTGCTGCCGACTTAATGATAATATCAAAATCCTCGTAGTATTCTAAAACTTTTTCATACATCTGTCTAGCACTAGTCACATCTATCACGTCTACGAAAGGTGGCTTCTTAATGGTGGTTGGTCCACTAATCAACGTCACATCTGCACCACGTAACATAGCACATTTTGCTAGTTCATATCCCATTTTCCCTGACGAATGATTCGTTATAAATCTTACAGGGTCTAAGCTTTCTCTTGTAGGTCCAGCTGTAATTAATATCTTCTCACCTACTAAATCTTTGTCACAACTTATTTCTCTAAGAATATAATCTAATAATACCTCTTCTGCAGGTAACTTTCCTATTCCAACTTCTCCACAAGCTAACATTCCTGTATCTGGCTCTATAATTGCGTAACCAAATCTTTCTAATTTTTTCACATTGTCTTTGGTAATGGGATTCCCATACATATGTGTATTCATAGCAGGAGCTATCAACACTTTACAAGTACACGCAGTGACGCAAGAAGTTAACATATCGTCTGATATTCCATTTGCAATCTTTCCTAAAATATTGGCAGACGCTGGAGCTATCAACATAAGGTCAGCATTTTGCGGAAGAGATATGTGCGTTATTGGAAATTCCTCATTTGTATCAAATGTATCCACTAAACATTTATTGTTCGTTAAGGTTTCAAAGATAAGTGGATTTATAAAATTAGTAGCATTTTTTGTCATAATTACATGGACATCATAATTGAGTTTTACCAACATACTGCATAAGTTTGCAATTTTATATGCTGATATACTTGCTGTAACACCTAAAATCACTCTCTTCATCCATACTACCTCATATCACTCAATTTCCCATGTTTTTCATAATGTGTTACGCGTGTAATCTTATTATCCTCATCCACAAAAACGACTTTCGGTGGGTTGTCCTTCACCTCTTCTTCTGTCATGGTTGCATAAGCCATAATAATAATTTTATCATGAACACTGACGCATCTAGCAGCAGCTCCATTTAAGCATATCATTCCACTTCCTCGTTCTCCTGCTATTGTATACGTTTCAAATCTATTTCCATTATTAATATCTACAATCTGCACTTGCTCATATTCCAAAATTCCTGCTGCATCTAATAAATCCTTATCTATAGTAATACTACCTACGTAATCAAGCTCTGCCTGAACTACTATTGCTCTATGAATTTTCCCCTTTAGCATATTTAATAACATCTTAAACCTCCAACGTAAAATTATCAATTAGTCTAGTCGTTCCTATAAATACAGCAATAGCAACTAAAACCGATTGTTTTTTCTCTGTTACTGGTTGCATTGTCAGACTATCAACAATTTGTACATAATCTATTCTTGTGAATGGTTTAGAACTTATATTCTCTTCTATAAATTTAATCACATCTTGTATCTTTGTATCTTTTAACATCTCTTTTGCCATCTGTAAGGTTTCATGCAAAATACAGGCTACTTTTCTTTCCTCTTCATTTAAATAAACGTTTCTTGAGCTTTTGGCAAGTCCATCTCTTTCTCGAATAATTGGACATCCTATCACTTCTATGTCCATATCTAAGTCTTGTACCATTTTTTTAATAACAGCTAATTGTTGTGCATCTTTCTCACCAAAGTATGCTCTATCTGCATTCACTATATTAAATAGCTTATTTACCACTAAGCACACCCCTCCAAAATGAACAGGTCTTGATTTACCACATAGTTCTTCTGTAAGTCTAGTCATATTAACGGTTGTACAGAAATCTTTTGGATACATTTCTATGGGTTGTGGGTGAAAGATAAGGTCTACTCCACTTTCTTCACATAATCTACTGTCTGCTTCTAAATCTACTGGATATGTGCTTAAATCTTCATTCGCTCCAAATTGTGTGGGATTAAGAAAGATACTTACAACCACTTTATCATTTTCTTCTCTCGCTCTATCTATTAGACTTTTATGACCCTCATGTAAGTATCCCATGGTCGGTACAAATCCAATGGTATTCCCTTGTTTTTTCCATGTTTTAATACATTCGCGTGTCTGTTTAATTGTTTGTAAGGTTTGCATTTAGTATAATTTCTCCAATTCTTCCTCTTTCATATGAAACACATATTCATCACTAGGAAATAATCCTTGTTCTACTTCCTCTTTATAATGTTCAAATGCTTGTATCATCTGTTCCCCTACATTTATATATTTCTTCACAAATTTAGGAGTAAACTCTAAATTCATTTCTAGCATATCTTGATACACTAATATTTGACCATCGCACTCTTTGCCTGCTCCAATTCCTATGGTAGGTACTGTCACTGCCTCAGTTACTAACTTCGCCAATTCCTTAGGAATGCACTCTAATACAATCGCAAAAGCACCTGCTTGTTCCACCGCTTTTGCACTCTCTATTAAAATCCTAGCATCTTCATTGGTTTTCCCTTGTACTTTAAATCCTCCAAAAGCATTTACAGATTGAGGGGTTAAGCCTAAATGTGCCATTACTGGAATAGAAGCATTTGTAATCGCCCTAATATGTTCACAAAATTCTAAACCGCCTTCTAATTTAATAGCATTGGCTCTTCCTTCTTTCATTAGTCTACCTGCATTACATACTGCATCATATACGCTGGTTTGATAAGACATAAAAGGCATATCGGTTACTAATAACGTATTATCACACGCTCTTGCCACTGCTTTGCTATGATAGATCATATCTTCCATGGTCACGCTTAAGGTATCTTCATATCCAAGTACAACATTCCCTAAAGAATCACCTACTAATATTGCATTTATTCCACTTTTTTCTACAAGCTTTGCTGTTGTATAATCATATGCAGTAAGCATTGTAAGTTTTTTTCCTTCTTTTTTTGCTTGTTTAAATGTAAATGTTGTATTTTTCATGTTTTGTCTTCCAGTTCCTTTTTCATATTTGTAAAATCGTGTTTAGGTATTAGCATAAGTTTTTTGGTAAGAATTCTATAAACCTCTAGTTCATCACCACTCAGAGCGGCTATATGTGTTGCCACTGTTTGTACATCATTTCTTGCCACAGGACCTGTCAATGCCTTATGAATCCCTTCCCTTAGATAATTATGAATATTATTCTCTATGATAGGGTTCAACGCTTGAGTCGCCTGCTCTGCTGTAAATCCACATTGTTCTATTAAATCTGTGGACATGGTTAGCACTGATAATACTAGATTACTTGCAAACACTGCACTAGCATGGTATTTACTCTTCTGATCCGCACGAATCACAGCCGTATTATTCTCTATAAATAATTCCTCTAAAACTTCTGTCTTATCACCTTCTAGGGTGAAAAAAGCATTCTTTAAATCATGATACGATGTATACTTACTATTGATTGCAAGCATTGGATGCACCGAACACCCATAACTATTGTATTGTTCTACATTGTCAAAAACTTCTGATGATAACACTCCACTGCAATGACAAAAAATCTTATTGTTAAATTCTAATTGTTTCATCTCATCCCATACGTCTTTGATATAACTATCACTCACCGTTATAAATATCATATCACTATTCAATACAACATCACTTATTGTATCAAAATAAGTAGTTTGCGTAAATTCACTCGCATCTTTTGCGTTATTTGCCGTTCTACTAAAATAACCAGACACACATAATGAATTATATTCCTTAAAATATTTACCCAAACTACATCCTACTTTTGATGCTCCTATAAATCCTATCTTCATGCTACCTCCCATTTCAATAAGATTTTTTCGTGTACAGCTTCTTATTAGAATACTATCATTTTTTAATATAACATCTTTTTTCTTTTTTGTAAATATGCACTTTATAAGAATTTTAGATATTCTCTGCATATGTTTTATACATACCTTCTAATTAGAAGAGATACTCTAATAATACTCGGTAGAGATAATCTTGGTACGATGCTTTTGCCACATTTTCTTGAAATGTAATTGGCACTCTTCCAATTTCAATTCCTTCTATAGAATAAATTACCACTCCTGCTTCTTCTCCTATTTGAATAGGTGCTTTTATTTCCTCCTTGAAATGGATTTCTCGTTCTACTTGATTCAAGTCATTCCCCTTCGTATCTAGATAAGTAAACCCAGATGTGTAAGATACGGCTACCTTTTCTACAACACCTTCTAATACAGGAATGGCTGGCAAATATTGAGACTTACTATCTGTATAAATCTGACTAATAGAGAAACCATAATTAAGTAAGGTGATTGCATCTTGAAATCGGCTAGTAGAATCCGGTGCGGCTAATACCACTGCTATTAAGTCAATCCCATCTCGATGTGCAGTGGCACTAATACAATGCATAGCAAGAGATGTATAACCTGTTTTTAAACCTGTGGTATATTCATATTGTTGTAATAATTTATTAGTGCTTGATAAGGTAAAGTCTTTACTTCCTTGCGCTGTATTATGTACAATATCCTCCATCCAAATAGTGGTATATTCATAGATTTCAGGATACTTTGTGATCAATTCTCTAGACATGATAGCTATATCGTAGGCTGTTGTATAATGATGATCAGAATCCGAAAGTCCACAACAATCCTCAAAGTGTGTTTGATTCATTCCAAGCTCTCTTGCCATATCATTCATCAGCTCTACAAATGCATCTTCACTTCCCGCTATATGTTCTGCTATTGCCACACAAGCATCATTTCCACTTGGAATCACAATACACTTAATCAAGGTTTCAACTGTTTGTATCTCTCCCACTTCTAAGAACACTTTTGATCCTGTCATGGATTTGGCGTGTTCACTAGTAACTACTTCGTCGGTAAGCTTAAGAGTTCCTTTTTCAAGTTCTTGAAAAATCAATAATAATGTCATAATCTTCGTAATACTAGCAGGTTTTCGTTCTTCTTGACTATTGCTTTCATACAAAATATTTCCTGTATTTGCTTCCATTAATAATACACTAGGGGAAGCAATCGTTAACGTGTTCTGTTGTTCTTTGGCATACGTTGGCAATAGATTCCCAACTGGCAAAATAATACTTCCTAAGATATAAACAATGAATACTGTTATCATTAGTAGGAGGTTGTATGGTCTTTTCATCTAAACAACTCCTAGTGTGTTCTATTTTTAATTGTATGTATATAGATTCTAATTATGTTTCTTTTTCTTCACTTATAAAAAAAATACGGTGTAACATATAAAGAAAATCCTTGATGCGTTATCAAGGATTTTACCATACTCTTAATTAAATTTACGTTTTCTTGCTGCTTCAGATTTCTTCTTACGTCTTACGCTTGGTTTCTCATAATGTTCTCTCTTGCGGATTTCTTGTTGAATTCCTGCTTTCGCACAACTTCTCTTAAAACGACGTAACGCACTATCTAAAGTCTCATTTTCTTTTACTACTACATTTGACATAGAAATTCACCTACCTCCCCTCAAGCCCTGTATTGAACAACATACGACTGCTCGGGTTCTTTTCTTTTACGCTCTTACTATTATATCAGATTTTTATATTTAGTCAAGTGTTTTTTTGAAATATTGTATCTTATTGCAACAATTCCATAAAATCATCTTTGCCCATACCTGATAATTGATTGGCATCTCCATTAATTACTTGCTCTGCAAGTTCTCTTTTTCTCTCTTGCATTTCTAAGATTTTCTCTTCAATGGTATCTTTGGCAATTAATTGAAATACAGTCACCACTTGCTTTTGCCCAATTCTATGAGCTCTATCAGTTGCTTGATTTTGTGCTGCCACATTCCACCAAGGATCATAATGAATAACCATATCTGCCCCTGTTAAGTTTAATCCTGTTCCTCCTGCTTTTAAAGAAATCAAGAATACAGGAACTTTATTTTGATTAAATTGATCTACTAATTGTACTCGCTTTGCCTTTGGGGTCGCACCTGTAATCTCATAGTATTCCAACCCCTCTTTTTGCAGTCGTTGTCCAATTATCTCTAACATACTGGTAAATTGAGAGAACACTAACACTTTATGTTCTCCTTCACTAGCATTTTGTAATAATTCCATACACGTTTCTAACTTTCCAGAGGAACCATCATAATCACTATATACTAGTTGTGGATCGCAACAAAGTTGACGTAACCTTGTAAGTTCTGCTAGAATCTTCAACTTTCCTTTTTGGAATTCTTCACTTGATTGTTGGGCTAATTCCATTTTTACTTTTTTGGCATAAGCCGAATACACTTCCATTTGTTTCTTTTCTAGCTTAGCAAAAGTAGTTTCTTCTATTTTATCAGGTAAATCTTTTAATACATCTTTCTTTAAACGTCTCATAATAAACGGATTTACCATCTTTTTTAAGCGATCCATGACTTCTTCGTCTTTCGATTTTACAATATGAGTTTCCATTCCTTTTCGAAACTTGTCATAGGTATATAAAAAGCCTGGCATTATAAAATCAAAGATACTCCACAGCTCACTTAATCTATTTTCTACTGGTGTTCCTGTTAACGCCAATCGATACTTAGAACGAATAGTTTTCACTGCCTTAGAAATTTGTGTGGTATGATTCTTAATATACTGTGCCTCATCAAGAATCTCATAGAAGAATTCTTTCTCCTCATACAATTCTATATCTCGTCTTAGCAGTTCATAAGAAGTGATTAAGACTTCATATTGTGAACTATCTTGTAAAATACTTTCACGTTCCCCTCTCATTCCCGCTAATACTCCAACTCGCAACGAAGGAGCAAATTTCTTACATTCGTTTTCCCAATTATAGACTAAAGAAGCTGGTGTAATAATTAAGGTAGTACCACTTTCTCCTTCTTGTTTATAAGACAATAACATGGTAATTACTTGTAATGTTTTTCCAAGTCCCATATCATCTGCTAATATTCCACCAAATTGATAATCTTTTAACATTCTAAGCCAACGATAACCCGTCTTTTGATAAGTACGAATAATGGATTTTAACTCCTTTGGAACTTTATAATTCGTATCTTCTATTACCTTAAAGTTTCGCACAATATCTTTAAAGGTATTATCTCGGTTATACTCCACGCCTTGGCTTTCTCCTAGAATCTTATCAATGTATAAGGCGCGATACGTTGGAATGTGTATCTTTTCTTTTAATAAGTCCTTAGAAGTTAATTGTAATCCTTCCATTAATTCTTCCATTACATGGAAATTAGAATCTTCTAACGTTAGAAAACTACCATCTTTTAACTTATGATACTTCTTCTTACTCTTATAAGAATCTAGAATGGCATTTAACTCTTCTAATTGAATATCATCTGTATCCATGTTAAATTCTAACAAACCACTTTTCACAGAAATACCAATTGCTAATTTAGGGGCTTTTCTTATGCTAAGACTCATTACATTGTCCGTAACATGTACTTCTCCAATTTCTCTAAGTTTATGAATTCCATTTTGTAAAAAATCATAATGTAATTCTTCATCATTTTGAAAAACAAGTAAACCTTTGTCCAAAAAATCAATATATTTATAGAGAATATTATCAATTCGTTTCTTATTTAATTCATAAGCTTCTCGAAGCACTTCGGCCTGATTCCAGTAATCTAATTCACGTTCCCCCTTCATTACTCGAATCTCACAAACTAATGCCCCCGATTGTAGTACATCGAAATAGAATGCAAAACTTGGCTGTTCTGGCATAATAGACTGAATCAGCTCCACCTCTTCTTCTATAATCTGGAGATACGGGGAGATTCTTGGCAACACTTCATTATAAAAATCTCCAATAGCACTTTTCCCTACCTGCATTCCTTCATAATCTACTTCTTCCATACAGCTTAAAAAAGGTCCCATGTTCTTAGCGAAATTTTCCGTACTAATCAGTAATGTTTTATCTTGTATAACGTAATAATGGGACTGCCCTTCATAGCAAATAATAGGTTCTAAATCTAAGTAGATTCCTTCTACTTGCTCACCTTCCATTACGTGAGGTACAATCCTTAGCGATAAATTAGGATTCTCTCTTTCTATGATTAGATTCCTCTTTTCTTTGCTTCGATCATCTTGGTTCACCATAGTGCAAGTAATACTTTCTAAAGGAATCTCTTGAAAAAATTGATCAATGATATGATACCTCAAATCAATATATTTCTCCATACTACCATAATAACCAAAACGATTATTTAACTGGTACTGCTCAAATTCTCGTACTCTCTTCTCAATAAAATCTAGAATAGGTAAACTGTCCTTATGAAAGACATCCCTACTATGTAAAAACTTTAGATTTTTTCCATATGCATACGTTTCATGATCTTCTACACGTTCTACAAACTCAGAAAGATTTTTAATCATATATCGCTTATTCTTCCCTACTTTAAAAGATAGCTTCCATTGAGAATACATGGTTTCTAATAGGGGTTCTATGACAATCTCCCCCACATCTTCTTGTTTCGTCTTGGTTAATTCATCTTGTGTATATTTCGAAATCAGCGTTCTGGTGGTACGACCTGTAAACATATCGTATTGTTGCTCTTCTAAATTGCTTGCCATTATCATGATTGCAGCGGCAATATGTTTACAATAGGTATTCTCATTACTCCAATACGCTTTCCTATACTCACTACATTCACAGTAAACATTTAGTAGTTCCGACTGATCCATAATCACTTTTACTGTTTGTTCTAACTTATCCTTTATTGTAACTTTTCCCGACAAAACACATCTGTCGTTTTCTTCCATGTCCATGTAGCCAACTCTTATCTCTTTGTTTACTACTTTTTGGTTTTTTACTAATTGTTTTCCTTTTTCCCATGTACTCAATGTAAATAGTTTCTCGAATTTCTTTAATTGTAACATCTACCTACCTCATCTTATTACTTAATCAAACGAATTCTTGTAACACCTTCAATTTGTAACATACTTTCTACATTTTTCTGTGTTAATGATGTCTCCGTATCAATCATAGTATAGGCATAATCCCCTTTTGACTTATTCATCATATCCGTAATATTTACACCTAAACCACCAATAAAAGCAGTGAATTTCGTGATCATGTTAGCTACATTCTCATGAAATATTGTAATTCTTCCTGCTTGCATACACATTCCCATATCACAGGTTGGATAATTGACACTATTAATAATATTCCCGTTATCTACGTAATTTTGTAATTCTTTTACTGCCATAATAGCACAATTATCTTCCGATTCTTCTGTAGAAGCACCTAGATGGGGAATCACAATACAATTCGGTTGACCCGCAACTATTGTATTTGGAAAATCTGTTACATAACGCTTAATGGTGCCTTCTTGTATTGCCTTTAGCACATCTGTTTCTTGCACTAGTAAGTCTCTTGCAAAATTAAGAATCACAACCCCTTGTTTCATCTTACTAATCGCTTCTTGATTCAACATCTCTCTCGTATCTTTTAACAAGGGTACATGTATCGTAATAAAATCACATTCTGAATAGATTTCTTCAACTTGTAATACGTGTTTCACATCTCTACTAAGGCTCCATGCTGCTGCCACAGAAACATAGGGATCATATCCATAGACTTCCATTCCTAAATGTCTTGCCGCATTAGCCACCTTAACTCCAATGGCTCCAAGTCCTATAATTCCCAAACGTTTTCCTTGCAGTTCATTTCCCGCAAAACGTTTCTTTTCTTGTTCTGTTGTAGTGGCGATTTCGGAATCATTAGCATTCTCCTTCACCCAATTAATTCCATCCACAATATCTCTTGACGCTAGGAACATCCCTGCTAATACCAACTCTTTTACGCTATTAGCATTGGCTCCTGGTGTATTAAAGACTACAATTCCTTTTTTCGTACAAGTATCTATAGGAATGTTATTCACTCCTGCACCTGCTCTAGCGATTGCTAATAAGTTAGAAGAGAATTCCATGT
>JAWXVF010000082.1:0-11493 GCA_044425555.1 Eubacteriales bacterium | reverse complement strand
AGAGATGTGTTTGATGTTAGACATAAAAAAAATCCTCCTAGTTGTTTGTGGAGGGGACAAAATTACACACAAAAGAATGTAATCAGCTTCCTTACGCCGGTATTATCCGGTTCAAGTAGTGAGGGTTCGAGGAATCTCGATCTCAGCGTTAAGCGCCCCTAGCTTGTTTATGATTCTTATACACTATAAATAAAATAGGGAAAAAAGTCAAGTGTTTTGGTAACGATGTAACAGATTTAACTTTTATAGTATTTTCGATACAGAGTTGGTGTAAGATTTTCGTATTTTTTGAAAACTTTAATAAAATAACTCGTACTGTTAAATCCTAATTTATCACTAATTTTTTCGATGCTATTGTTAGATAGAACTAAAAATTCTTTTGCCCACACTATTTTCAAGTCAGTAATATATTCTGTATAACTTACTGTCATAACCTTTTTAAATGTTTTGCTAAAATAACTATGGCTAACATTGCATAATATAGCAGCTTGAGACGATGTAATAAAACAATTAGGATTCTCTCGTATATAATTAAGAATTGGTTGAATTACTTCTCTAGCTGAATCGTAAGAAACTGTTTTAGGGGTGATAATGTCCCCTTCGTTCCCTATTGATTTTTTGACAAAATCAAATTCCTCTACCGACTCTCTTTTTGTAACAAATTGGTTTAATGGATTTGGTTTGTTATGATAACTTTCTAAAGATGTGGTAGGTATTGCATTTTTGATTTCTAATTTTTCCACTGCTTCTGATACAATATAATTTGTGATTTCTTGTATTAATGTTGCATATTGTAATAAATGTTCATACTCCACATAGGGGATTTTCTCATAAGTACTTCGGTATTGGGACATATTCATAACGAGGGAATGGTTGGAAGTGGGCAATATAATCTGTTCTAGCGTACCATTATTAGGAATATTATGTAATTTTACTTGTCCAGCCAATACAGCACCTATATATTTATTCTCTACTATGATAGGTATAGCAAGATCTACTAGTCCAAAGTGGCATAAATACACGTAAGGAGTGTTCGAACGTACGGATTCTAACCCACCATGGGAATCACATTTTTGACAAGATTTTGCCGATAATGGATTCTGTCGTACTAATTTGCAGAATTCTCCGCATCCGCTATGTGCTGTTAAAGGTTCTCCTTTATAATCCACTGTAATAATGGCTAGATTCATGGTTTCGGAAAGTTTATTTTGTAATTTTTGAAATTTTGTAAAATTAATTAATTTTAATATATTAGTTGGGCTATCCATTGTTCTCTCCTCTCAAAATGAAAAATATATAACTTATTATAACACGTAATAGTATGTTTTCTATATATTTATCACATATTAGTTCAAAATATTTTTATTATGGAAAAATACTGCTAAAAAACACAACAAAAAAGTACTATTAATGATATAAAAGTTTTATTGATAATACGATACAATTTGTTATGATAAGGATAACATATATATTCTTCTGTAGTAGAAGAGATAGAGAAATAATCATAATAAAAATTAGGAGGTAGTTCAAATGAGAAGAGCGTTTATTTGTCCAACAAAGTATGTACAAGGAGAAGATGAAATTTTAAATCTAGGGTATTTTGTAAAAACTTTTGGAGAATCTGCATTATTAATTGCACATTCTGATGATATTGCAAGAGTAAAAGCAAAATTAGATGCTACTACAACAAAATTCAAAATCACGTTAGTGGAGAGTGGATTTCAAGGCGAATGTTCTAGAGAAGAAGTGAAACGGTTACAAGATGTTGCTAAACAAAACAATTGTGCTTGTACTATAGGGTTAGGTGGTGGAAAAGCTATTGATACAGCTAAATGTGTTGCGGAGGGAGAAGCACTGATTATTGTTCCTACTATTGCAGCTACAGATGCTCCTACAAGTCATTCTGCTGTACTTTATACACCAGATGGAGCTTTTGATGATTACGCATACTTTAAACAAAGTCCAAGTGTTGTTATGGTTGATACTACTGTTATTGCCAATGCTCCTACTAGATTCTTAGTAGCTGGCATCGGTGATGCGATTTCAACTTATTTTGAAGCACGTGCAACGGCAGCTTCTTTTTCTAATGTAAATGCAGGATTACCTTGTGGGTTCCGTGAAGGTTTTTGTGGACCAGCTAAAGGAACGAAAACGTCTCTTGCATTAGCAAAATTATGTTATGAAACATTATTAGAAGATGGCATGAAAGCGAAACAAGCGTGCGACTGTAATATGGTAACACAAGCTTTGGAAAATATTGTAGAAGCTAACATTCTGTTATCGGGTTTAGGGTTTGAAAGTGGTGGGCTTGGTGGTGCCCATGCAATTCATGATGGGCTTACTATCCTAGAAGGTTCTCACGGATTCTTCCATGGAGAAAAAGTTGCATTTGGTACTCTCTGTCAATTAGTTTTAGAAAATGCACCACAAGAAGAATTAGATATTGTATTAGGATTTCTATATGAGATTGGTTTACCAATCTGTTTAGAAGACATTGGTGTTACTGCAATCACAAGAGAAGAATTACTAGCAGTTGCAGAGAAAGCTTGCATCCCTGAAGAATCAATTCATGCAATGCCATTTCCAATTGATGTGGAATCTGTTGCTGCTGCAATTATTACAGCTGATGCCATTGGAAAAGCATATAAAGCTTAAGGAGAATAATCTAGATGAAAAAAATAATGAATAAACCAGAAGATGTTGTATTAGAAATGTGTAATGGGATTGCATCTGCACATCCAGAGATTGAATTTATCGAAAAGTTTAAAATATTAAAAAAGAAAGAAATTAATCCTAATAAAGTATCCTTAATTAGTGGTGGAGGCAGTGGTCATGAACCAGCCCATGCAGGTTTTATTGGGAAGGGTATGCTTGATGCTGCTGTATGTGGTGATGTTTTTGCATCGCCATCACAGATTCAAGTGTACAAATCTATCAAAGAAACTGCTTCCCCAAAAGGTACTCTACTCATTATCAAAAACTATAGTGGCGATATGATGAACTTTAAAAATGCTGCACACTTAGCTTCGGAAGATGGCATTACTGTTGATTATGTAAAAGTGGATGATGATATTGCTGTGGAAGATAGTCTATATACTGTTGGTAAAAGAGGTGTTGCAGGAACTGTATTCGTTCATAAAATAGCTGGAGCTATGGCGGAAACTGGTGCTGATTTACAAGAAGTAAAACGAATCGCTAATAAAACAATCGAAAACATTAGTAGTATTGGATTCGCACTTTCTTCTTGTACAGTACCTGCAAAAGGAACTCCTATTTTTGAATTAGGAGAAAATGAAATCGAATACGGAGTAGGTATTCATGGTGAACCTGGAATTAAGCGAGAATCTATGAAAACTGCTGATGAGCTTGCCACAAGAATGTTAGAATCTTTATTAAAAGACCAAAAAATTACAGATGGATTCGCTGGAGAAATCGCTATTTTAATCAATGGATTTGGTGGTACTCCTTTACAAGAGCTTTATTTATTCAACAATTCCGTATTAAAAGAATTAACAAAACACAATATTAAAGCAACACGAGTATTTGTTGGTAATTATATGACAAGTATTGAAATGCAAGGAGCATCCCTTACCATTCTTAAAATGGACGAGGAATTAAAATCTTATTTGAAAGCAGAATCTACTGCACCTGCATTTAAAGTAAGTAGTACTGATTGTGATGCCACATATCAGGCTTTATCTACGGAAAATATCGTAGCTACTGCAAACTTTACTGTTGAAACACCGAAAGAACACGGTATTATAAAAGATAATGTAATCACCCTAGATAATATGAAATACATACTAGATAAAATGAGTGAAGTAATTATAGAAAATGAAGTTCCGTTCTGTGATTTAGATTCCCATGCAGGAGATGGAGACTTTGGAATGAGTATTGCCAAAGGTTTTCGAGAACTTAAAAAGGAATGGAATGAAGTTACTCGTTCCAATATTACAACTATTGGGGAATTCTTAGAAGAATGTTCTATGATTATTATGGAATTCTGTGGAGGTGCTAGTGGTCCGATTTGGGGTTCTGCATTTAGAAGTGCTGGTAAATCAGTTGGTTTAAAAACTTCCCTTTCTACCGAAGAATTCGCAGATATGATGCAGGCTGCTGTAAGAGGAATCCAAGATACAGGAGAACGTTCCTTTGGTAGAGGTGCTGTTGTAGGGGACAAAACATTAATTGATGCACTCGTACCATGTGCAGATGTTTGGTCGGCTTTTGCGAAAGAAGGGAAAACGG
Source organism: Eubacteriales bacterium (assembly GCA_044425555.1). Lineage (GTDB taxonomy): Bacteria > Bacillota > Clostridia > Lachnospirales > Lachnospiraceae > JAWXVE01. Next base: position 7,245 of record JAWXVF010000082.1, on the reverse strand, counting down.
TACAAGAATTATTTGTTCTAGGTGCACAAGCTGCTGTAGACGGTGCTAAGAAAACAGAAGAAATTGTTGCACGTATGGGTCGTGCTGGTACGGTTGGAGAACGTAGCATTGGATACCCTGATGCAGGTGCTTATGGTTTAGGGGTGATTTTTACAGAACTTGCAAATGATTTGAAATAAAAAAAGATATAAAAAAGATTAAAGTCATTTAACTTTAATCTTTTTTATTGTGGTTACAGGGGATGAGAGAATCGAACTCCCACTAAAAGTTTTGGAGACTTCTGTCATACCACTTGACCAATCCCCTAAGTAGTATCATTACTTTCTATAAGTAATTGTCTTAGCAACGAAGTAAATTATATCATAGGTTATTAGAATATGCAATATGATTTATGAAATTTCTATAGGAAAAAGAAAAGTATTTTTCTTGCATGGGATTACTCCATGGGATATAATAGAAAGACTAAGTTAAGAAGTACATAGAAAGATAAGAGGTATGAAAAAAGTGGAATTTGTTGAGAGAAAAAGGTGGGTATTTTTTGGATTACCATGGACCTTTACTAAGTATTTGGTGAACGAAGAGTTCATTACTATACAAGCAGGATTTTTGAATCGAAGTGAAGACGATTGTTTTCTGTATAAAGTACAAGATGTTCGACTTACGACTAGTCTTTTTGAACGTGTATTTGGTCTAGGCTCTATTCGCTGTTTTACAGGAGATACCACAGATCCTAATCTAGATATTCTTCATATTAAGAATGCGAAAGAGATAAAAGATTTTATCTTAGAAGCATCGGAGAGAGAACGAGTGAGAAAAAGAACGGTTAATGCATTGAATATTGGAACAGATGATATAGACTTATTATAGTCAATTAGGATATAAGAAAATTATGATAAATATAGAAAGATGAGGGCGTAACATGATGACAATACCAACACCACACGTGGAAGCGAAGGCAGGAGATTTTGCACGAACAGTACTAATGCCAGGAGATCCTTTGCGAGCGAAGTTTGTAGCGGAAACATTTCTAGAAAATGCTAGATTAGTGAATAATGTAAGGGGAATTCATGGGTATACTGGGACGTATGAAGGAAAAGAAGTATCTGTAATGGCAAGTGGTATGGGAATGCCTTCGATTGGAATCTATTCTTATGAATTATTTCATGCTTATAATGTGGAACAGATTATAAGAATCGGTACTGCTGGTGGATTAGTAGAAGAAGCTAAGGTAAGAGATGTAGTATTTGGAATGGGAGCGTGTACGAATTCTAATTATGTGAATCAATATCAATTACCAGGACATTATGCCCCAATTTGTTCTTACGAACTTTTAAGAGAAGCAGTAGCAGTAGCAGATGGGATGAAAGACGTTTGTTATCATGTAGGGAATCTGATTTCTTCGGATACCTTTTATGATGATCATAATTCTGGAACGGTATGGAGTAAAATGGGTGTATTAGCAGTAGAAATGGAAGCAGCAGCACTATATATGAATGCAGCTAGAGCAGGGAAGAAAGCGTTGGCTATTTGTACAATTTCTGATAACCTTGCAACAGGAGAATCTACTTCTTCACAAGAGAGACAGACTAGCTTTCAAGCTATGATGAAAATTGCATTAGAGATTGCATAGGGTGATGGTAAGATGGAATTAGATATGACAAAAGGAAGCCCTTTAAAATTAATTCTTAGTTTTATGGGTCCGTTAATTATAGGGAATATCTGTCAACAATTTTATAGTATGGCAGATACCATTATTGTAGGTAAATTAGTAGGAGTCAATGCACTAGCAGCGGTGGGTTCTACAGGGAGTATTATGTTCTTTGTATTAGGGACAATGCAAGGGATTACAGCAGGTTTCACTGTCCTTACTTCCCAACGATTTGGTGCAGGGGATTACGAGGCTATGAAAAAGAGCATAGGGAATTCTATTGTATTATCTCTTATTACTGTGTTGGTAGGGACAGTTATCAGTGTATTGTGTATGGATAGCTTATTGCATATAATGAATACACCAGAGGATATTTTTCAAGATGCAAAGACGTATATTACCATTATTTGTTTTGGGATTTTTGCTATTGTTCTCTATAATATGTCAGCAGGGATTCTACGTGCAATTGGAAATAGTAAGACACCCTTATATTTTCTAATTGTGGCAGCAGTTTTAAATATTGTGTTAGATCTAGTGTTTATTTACTATTTTTCATGGGGAGTAGCGGGAGCTGCTTGGGCTACTGTTTTATCCCAAGGCATATCTGGTCTGTTATGTGTCATTTACATGATCTATAAAGTGCCTATATTAAAATTGTCTAAGGAAGATTTTCGGTTGAGTCGCAGAGTAGTTAGCTTGCAATTAAAAATTGGAATTCCTATGTCGTTGCAATTTTCCATCACAGCAATAGGAACCATTATTGTACAAAGTGTCTTAAATATGTTGGGTTCTACAGCGGTAGCTGCCTACACAGCGGCTTCTAGAGTAGAGCAAGTAGTAGTACAACCGTTCTTTGCTATTGGAATTACTATGGCTACTTATTCCGCACAGAATAAAGGGAGAAATTTTATTACTAGAATACGAAAAGGAGTAAAGATTAGTGTGTTGTTATCGTTAGTGTATGGTATTGTGGCAGGGATTTTAGTGAATCTTACTATTCCATACGCTCTTAATTTATTTATTAGTGAAGATTATGATTTAATCTTGCCTTATGCTAGTACGTATCTGTTTACAACAGGACTTTTTTATTTTCCATTAGGACTTATTTTTATCTACCGTAATACTTTGCAAGGATGTGGATACGCTATGATACCTATGATGGGTGGTGTATTAGAACTAGTTTCGAGGGCGATTATTGCCATGATTGCAGCAAGTGTGATGAGCTACGTAGGAATTTGTCTAGCAGGTGGTATTACATGGGGAGTGACAGGAATCTTCCTATGGGTAGCCTATGTATTAATTATGAGAAAAGAAAAAGATTCTCATGAGTATAAAGAGTTAGATGCTGTAGCAGAAGTGTCAACTTGATATATGGTAAGGGGAGCAAATGACTTATAAGCAAGCTATGGATTACATAGAGATAGTGAATCAATATGGAAGTGTACTAGGATTAGAGAGTATGGAAAGATTGCTCACGTACTTTGGACATCCAGAGGAAGAATTATCTTTTGTTCATGTAGCAGGAACCAATGGGAAAGGATCTACTATAGCATTTCTTGCTACAGCATTAGAGAAGGGAAAGTATCGAGTAGGGCGATATAGTTCTCCTGTGGTGCAATCCTATTGTGAGCGTATTCAGATCAATGGAAAATCTATCCCTAAGAAGTCATTAGCTGACTATATGGAACGAGTAAAGGAAGCTTGCGAGTCAATCGTGGAGGAGGGATATCCACATCCGACTGCATTTGAGGTGGAAACAGTAATAGGCTTTCTTTATTATATAGAGAAAAAATGTGATCTAGTATTACTAGAAACGGGATTAGGTGGAGTTTTAGATGCCACCAATGTAATTCCACCACCCATGGTTGCCATAATTACTTCTATTAGTAGAGATCATATGGCTGTTTTAGGGAATACCATAGAAGAAATTGCTACAGCAAAAGCTGGTATTATTAAGACTGGTTGTCATGTGGTGACGTATGACCAAGGGGAAGAAATTTGTAAGGTGATAGAGAAGCAATGTGAGAAAGAATTAGCTATTTTACATTCTGTTTCCTTAGAAGATTGTATGCATTATAGGCAAATGAAAACAAAACAAGGATTTACGTATAAAGAGTGGAAGAATCTACAGATTACTTTATTAGGTCGTCATCAAGTTACCAATGCACTTCTAGCGTTAGAAGCCTTAGAAGTATTAGAAAATTGTGGATTTGCCGTATCAAAAGAAGCGATTTATGAAGGGTTCTATGAAACAAAATGGTTTGGAAGGTTGACACAAATTAGCAAAAAGCCTCTTATCTATGTGGATGGGGCGCATAATGCAGATAGTGTAGCGAAATTGTCAGAAGCAGTTGTTGCGTATTTTCAAGGGAAGCAGTTGATTTGTCTAGTGGGTATGTTTCGAGATAAGGAATGTGAAGAAGCTATGCGGAGGATAGCACCACTTGCAACACACTTGATTACGTTGACTCCTCCAGATCAAGAACGGTCGCTTCATGGGTACGAATTAGCACAGATTGCACAGAACTATCATAAGAGTGTAACGGTGGCAGATAGCGTACAGGAAGCTCTGGAAATTGCTTGTTTATTAGCTGATCAAGATACGGTAATACTAGCATTTGGATCCCTTTCTTATTTGGGAACATTACAAGAGATTCTAAGTGATATGAAGCGAAACTTGTAAGATTAAGTCGTAAATGCAAGAATTCTTGCAGAACATGGTAAGAGGTGTGATAGGGTTAGTAGGAAAGACGAGTGGGTGGAAAATTGGACTTATTACAAATACGAGATGAAATAGATGCAATAGATCAAGAATTGGTAGCTTGCTATGAAAAGCGAATGAAATTGGTACATGATGTAGCAAACTATAAAATTGAAACAGGAAAAGCTATTTTTGACAAAGAACGAGAAGAACAAAAGATTGCTACTGTAAAAGGGTTAGTTGAGAATGACTTTAATGCCTTTGCCATAGAGCAATTATTTGAGCAGATTATGGCAATGAGTCGTAAATTGCAACATCAATTATTAGAAGAAAAGGGAAAGTTGCCAAAGGAACAATTTGATGTATTACCACCAATTAATAAGGAATCGGTTAAAGTGATTTTTCAAGGTGCCATTGGTGCTTATTCAGAAGTGGCTATGAAAAAGTATTTTGGTGAAGAGGTTACTTGTTATTGTGTAGATACCTTTTCGCAAGCCATGGAAGAGATTAAGGAAGGAAAAGCTGAATTTGCAGTGTTACCGATTGAAAATTCTTCTGCAGGTCCAGTTAGTGAAGTCTATGACTTATTAGTGGAATACGATAATTATATTGTTGCAGAACAAGTGATTCAAATAGAACATTACTTACTAGGGGTGGAAGGGAGTAGGATCGAAGATATTAAGACTGTATATTCTCATCCACAATCTTTGATGCAAAGTGGAAAATTTCTAGGAAAGCATCATGAGTGGCAACAGATTAGTATGAAAAATAATGCCTTTGCCACACAAAAAGTAGCTAATGAGAACGATAAAACCCAAGCGGCCATTGCTAGTAAGGCGGCAGGAGAATGTTATGGATTAATTCCCTTGCAAGCAAGAGTAAATGATAATCCTAATAATGAAACGAGATTTATTGTAATTTGTAATAGCAGATGTTATTTAAAGGGAGCTGATAAAATAAGTATTTGTTTTGAAATCCCGCACACTAGTGGTTCTTTGTACCGTGTATTATCACATTTTATATATAATCATTTGAATATGACTAAGATTGAGAGTCGTCCTATTGGGTATAAGAATTGGGAGTATCGTTTTTTTGTGGATTTTGAAGGGAATCTAGAAGATAGTGCCGTGCAAAATGCATTGACTTCTATTAGAGGAGAAGTGAATCAATTAAAGGTTTTGGGGAATTATGAGTAGTGAGAACAATTTACATAGATTTTACAGACTCGTGTAGAAAAATATTGTATGATGTAGAATGTATACGATCTCATAGTAGAAATGGTAGGAATTATAAAGAAGAAAGAGTGTAGGGTAATTGTATGAAAAATCAAGAATTTATCTTATATACGAAAGAGAAATCACCTATGTTAGATGATTTTATGTATTTTATGGAACTAGTAGGAGAGCAGAAAGAACCTACATCAGAAGATTCTATACGATACCATACGTGTATTCGCTCCTTGATAGAGTTTGCGTATCGGTATGGTTTCACAGGCAATTTATATCATGCATATGTAACCCATGCACTTGTAATTGATGAGAATGCATTTAGTAAAAGTTGCGAGATGAGTTGTGATACCACCATAGGAAATGTGATGGAATTGGTTCGCCATGATTTTACAGTGTGGCAGTTGTATTTCGCTTTCGATTACTCCCTTTTAGATACGTATTTTCACACCGATTACGATCCTATTTTGACACAGTTTGATGAGAAGAACTTTCCAAAAAGTGAGTATCCAGATGCAGTAGTAAGGTGCATTGATAAGTTAGCCAAGGAATTAGCGACTGAAAAAGAAGTTACTACTTTTATGAATGATGTTATAGAATTCTATAAGAATTATGGAGTAGGTGTAATGGGGCTATATATGGCATTTCGCATTGGAGAGATGGATCGTAAGTGGTATTTACAGCCGATTCATAAAGTGGAGCAAGTGTGGTTAAAAGATCTAGTAGGGTATGAGATTCCTAAGAAAAAATTAGTGGAGAATACAGAAGCGTTTCTAGCAGGGAAAAAAGCAAACAATTGCTTATTATATGGAGATGCAGGAACAGGTAAATCGTCTAGTATCAAAGGTTTATTAAATGAATATTATCCAAAAGGGCTACGTATGATAGAAGTGTACAAGCACCAATACAGAGAAATGAATGAAGTGATTGGAAAGATAAGAAATCGAAAGTACAAGTATATTCTTTATTTAGACGACCTTAGCTTTGAGGAATTTGAAGTAGATTATAAATACCTAAAAGCGGTGATTGAAGGTGGTCTAGAGGATAAGGTAGATAACATATTAATCTATGCAACCTCTAATCGTCGCCATCTGATTCAAGAAAGCTTTCGAGATAAAGAGTTGTACAAAGAGCAACTACATACTAGTGATACGATACAAGAGAAGTTGTCCTTGGCAGCACGATTTGGGGTGTCTATTTATTTTGGTGCACCTGAGCGAAGAGAATTTCATGAAATTGTGAAGAATCTAGCAAGAAGACATGGGATCGTCAAAGACGAACAAGCATTACGATTAGAAGCGAATCAATGGGAATTATCCCATGGTGGATTATCAGGAAGAACGGCACAGCAATTTATTAATTATCTTATTGGACAGAGCGAACAATAGAGAAAGTAGAGTTATTATGGCAGTAAAAACATTTGCGGCAATTAATATTGGTTCCTATGAAGTGACCATGAAAATATTTGAATATTCTACAAAGATTGGAATCAGAGAGATTGATCATATTCGTCATAAACTAGAAATAGGTGCTAATACGTATGAACTTGGTAAAATCAAATATACTGACGTAGATGAAATGTGCCATGTACTTGGTGAATTCGTTAAGATTATGGAAAGTTATCAAGTGGAAACATATCGTGCGTATGGGACTAGTGCTTTACGTGAGAC
>JAWXVF010000081.1:0-11713 GCA_044425555.1 Eubacteriales bacterium | reverse complement strand
TGTAAAATACTACAAAGTGTGGATTAGGTAATTCTATCACTTTACTTCCATATATGTTCTTATGTGCAATCATACTAGCATATAAATTGGCAATATATAGCAAATTCCGTAAAGGCATATTTCCATTCCATGTAGATTGATGTTCATATAGGGATAAGTATACAAATATCGCAAAGAGGTTTCTGTTCACTCCTCTTTACCAATCAATTCTGCTAGGTCATTCCTAATTGCATAAGTGAGTGTTATTCAGACAAATCTGTCAGGATGAAACGATATTTCATATCATTTCAATAGAATGTTAGACTCTTCTTTTCCCATGTTTTCCTTAGAAAAGTATGCTTTCTTTCATCATAACATACTTTTTTAGTAGGAACAAGATGGGGATTCAAAAAAGCAAGGGGATTTGCGAGTTAAAGAAAACCTACTAACTTAGGAAAGAACCAAATTTCCCTTGACAATCTCCTGACTTATAATTAATTATACAATTTTCCTAGACAAGATAGATTTTCTGTTATATGATAATTAAAAAACAAAGAATAACTTCTATTATTTATTTTACTACGAAACTCATCATTCCAAATAACGCAAAAGGAAGTGATATGATTTATTTTCTACAAATTTCAGACACCCATCACTTACAAAACCAACACAATAACAAGGATATTTATAGCAATACCTTATGTTCTATGATTCCTCTAGAACAAAAACTAAAGGTACTTTCCAAAACCCTAGACAAACCCTTAGAATTCATCCTGCATTGTGGAGATATTTGCCATAATGGCAGCATTTCCGACTATGAGAACGTGAAAAAATCTTTTCAACAGTTCTTTCCTAAGGTGCCTTTATTCGTTACTGTTGGAAATCACGATAATATATCGACAATGGAAGTTGTATTCTCTAAAGAGTCGCAATCCATCCATCAATTCACTGAAATATTTTCCGATTTACAGATTATTTCCATAAATAGTGCCAACGGCAATTCTGGAACAATTACAGAGGAACAAGGAAGTTGGATTCTAGAGCAAATAGAACGTCATCCCAACAAATCTCATCTTCTTTTTACTCATCATCATTTTATCCAGAATCAAAGCCCTATGCCTTCTGCTACCATTTCACCAAAAGTTGTAGCATTATTTCAAAGTCATAAAATAAGTGCTTTTCTCACAGGACATACTCATTACTTTTTTCAAGATATTTTTTATAAAACTCCCTATTATGCGGCAGACTCCTTTTCTTTTCAAGGACAAGATAGCGGACAACAATATTTACATATGAAAGAATCTAGTGGATATAACCTTTTTTCCTATGACAAAGGAACACTTACCTTAGAGAATCATGGCAATTTAGGATTTCAAAAAGATTTACCTATTACTCATTTCTAAAAAACAAATTATAATAAGGAGACCTCTTATGACACGACAAAACATGTCACAACAAAACAATCAAATCAATTTAGACAAAGCTCTACTAGATATCTACGCCACCTTTGGAATGGATCACAACAATGACAAACTCTTAGAAAGACTGCTACGTACTGTAGTAGAATATACTGGTTGTGACGGCGGCACCTTATACTTAAGGTCCAAAGATACCTTAGGCAATGATTGCTTGAATTTTAAAATTATTCTAACAAAATCTATGGGTGTTTTTATGAATTTCAATCAAGAAACCCTATTACCAAACTCTTCGTCACTAGTTCCTATGAAGAGACAATTCTCCTCCGCATATTGTGCCATAGTGAAAAAAACCATTAATATTCCTGATGTTTATAACTGTGAGGATGATGCCTTAGATTTTTCTGGTACGAAAAATTTTGATATGAAAAATAATTATAAAACCACTTCCGTATTGAACTTTCCTATTGAAAACGATTTCAATGAAGTCATTGCTGTTATTCAATTGATTAACTATATGGAAAATGGAACTGTGGCACCTTTTCCAGAGAGGTATAACGACATTTTAGAATCATTTGGTACTCAAGTAGGCATTGTATTACGAAACTTAGAGTATGCACAGAAGAATAAAGAACAATTGTATTCTTTCGTAGAGGTTCTCGCCACAGCCATTGATGAAATGAGTCCATTTAATGCCAATCACACCAATAATATGGTAAAAATTACCAACACGTTCTTAGATTGGCTTCAATACGAAAATAAATCCCTACAATTCACACCAAACGAGCGAGAACAACTCCTTATGAGTATACGTCTTCATGACATTGGAAAAATCACCACCCCTCCTGAAATACTCAACAGAGAAACCCGTTTAGATATCGCTATGGAAACGGTAGAAAGTCGAATCGAAAAAATGATTCTTTCCTACGAAATCTGTTATTTCAAGAAAAAATTTACTGAAGATTTTGCTAAAGAGAAAATTGCTGAACTAAAAGAAAATTTATCTTTTATTAAGGGAATCAATACAAAAGGATTTCTAGAGAAAGAAGAACGGGAAACATTAGAAACCCTACAAAATGTAAAATACTACTCCGTAAGTGGTGTAAAAGAAAATTTACTTACCGACAAAGAGTACGCATCCCTCTCTGCAACTCGTGGAAATCTTACTACCGAACAATGGAAAACTATGGAAAATCACGTTAAAGTAACAAGGAAATTTCTAGAACAGATTAAATTCTCTCACACCTACCAAGATGTAGTAGCATGGGCATCTGCTCACCATGAAGCACTTAATGGAACAGGTTATCCACTAGGTCTAAAAGAAGACTCAATACCAAAAGCAGTGCGACTAATTACAATCATAGATTCCTACGAAGCCATGGTTGCAACAGATCGACCTTACAAGAAGAAAAATCCTATGTCACCAGAACGAGCCATGGGAATTTTACGAGAGAGAGTGGAAAAAGGAGAATTAGATGAAGAACTTGTGGAGTTATTGGCAGAAAGTTTGGGATTATAGTGAACATACCAAGAGACTAACATGGAGTTTCTTAGTAGCAACCACTCTATTATTACTGCGTCTGTCCAACGTATTCTATGACAGCAATCAATTGTGGAATGATATGTTGTATCAATCCACTAGCATAACAAATCCTGATATTTGCATTATTGGTATTGATGGAGAAACCATTGATACCTTAGGGAGTTTCCCTTTTGACCGCGAGATTTATGCCGACTTAATCAATCTACTAAACGAAAGCGATGTACCACCTATGGCAATTGCCATTGACGTATTATTCACAGGGGAATCTCATGTTACAAGCGACTTATCTCTAATAAATGCTGTAAGCAATTGGGATAATATTGTCCTTGCTTGTTCTGGAAATTATGGATCCGCTTTAGTATACGGAGATAACGGTGACTTTTTCCTTGCTAGTTCTACCCTTCTATCCATGAATTACCCTTTTCCATCCTTAAAAGACGTTTCTAAGCTAGCTCATATTAATAGTACCTTAGACCAAGACGGTATTTTACGGTATGGAATTCTTACCATAGAGAATGAAGAAGGGGAAGTGATTCCCTCTCTTGCCTTAGCCATGTATCAATTGTATTGCCAGAATCAAGGAATTCCCCTTGGAGCGTTACCAGACAATAATTGGTACGTTCCTTTTACTGCCAAATCTGGAGGATACTCGGATGGATATAGTCTGTCCAAAGTGCTATCTGGGGAAATACCTAGCAGTGTGTTTGCCAATAAGTTAGTCTTTATCGGACCTTATACAGTTGGATTGCAAGATCACTTTTATACAGCAATTGATCACACGAATCATATGTATGGAGTAGAATTTCAAGCAAATTCACTAGAAGCTCTTATGAATCAACAATTTATCAATCATGTTTCTCCACTACTTCAGAATTTGTTTTTATTGATAGCTTTTCTTTTGTTATTTTTCTTCACCCTGAATATGAAATTACAACATAGTGGACTAATTCTCGGGATTTCTTTAGGAGTTTATGTGTTGCTCTGCAAACAACTATATACTCTTGGTTATCTTGTTGACGTTTTTTATCTTCCTTTAGGTTGTATTATTCTTTATCTCATTTTAATCGTAATCAATGCTCTTAGGGATCGACTAGAACGTGCTAGGGTAACAACAACGTTTAAACGATATGTGGCACCAGAAATCGTTGACCAAATCTTTGAAGACGGTGTTGATAATCTAAAGCTAGGTGGCATCACTACCGATGTGGCAGTCATGTTCATTGATGTTCGTAATTTTACGCCTATGTCTGAAAAATTCCCACCTGAAACTGTGGTTGAGATTCTCAACGAACTATTAGATAGTATGTCACAAACAATTATGGACAATGGTGGTACCTTAGATAAATTCATCGGTGATGCTATCATGTGCTTCTGGGGTGCACCTTTACCACAAGAAGATTATATAAAACTATCTGTGGAAACAGCTGTACAAATAGCAAAGAATCTAAAACCAATTCAAGCAAACGTGAAAAAGAATCATCACCATAACGTATCTGTTGGAATCGGAATCCATTGCGGAACGGCAGTTGTTGGAAATATCGGTTCTAAAAAGCGAATGGATTTTACTGCCATTGGAGATACCGTAAATACAGCCGCTCGTCTAGAATCTAGCGCTAAGGGCGATACCCATGATAATATTATCCACATTAGCGAGGATGTGTACGACCACGTTAAGAACTTTAACGAATTTCAAATAGAAGAAATTGAAGGTGGCTTACCTTTAAAAGGGATAATAGGAGAATTGCCTGATGGAAAGGTTCCAGCTTATCGTGTCATTGGACGAAACTAAAGCAATAAAAAAGGAATCTACTTTATGGATTCCTTTTTTTATTAATAATTATTTCCATTCCATTCTAAGCCACTTAAGTCTGTGTAGTGCGTCCATGTGGAAGTGTCAACATGGATACCTTCTAAAATGTAATACATCACATTATAACTAGAACAGACATCAAATTATTTTCGAAGTAAATCTTACTATTCCTATAAAATCACATTATTACTAGCATTCCATCTAGAAATACATAAATAGTTTCCTATTTGGAAGGCAGGTTCTTATCACTCCCTTCCTCTAAAAGATAAGGTCCGTACAAAAAATCTGCTTGTAATGGAGTACTTTACTACTTCTAGTTCTCCAATTATCACCCTCACCAATCCTCTCCCAACAACATCTTATATTCCGGATGCTTCCTTATATCGAATTTTTGCACTTGTCTTGCTTTCCTTCCCCTTGTAAATAAATACGCACCTCCCACTGGCATAGCTAGAATCTCTCTCATGGTTCTACCTGCTTTTACACCAATGTACTCTGCAGTATCATCATCTTGCCCACCTAAGTACAAGCAATTATCACAATTATTAATAATGGTTTCTGCCCCATCCTTCCTATATAATCCGTTTAATTGACTAATACTTTGTAGGATTACGCTTACGTAGATTTCTCTAGATCGAATAACAGAGATAATCTCTGGGAAATTAGGAATTACACAGTTAGTAGCAAAATCATCAAGGATAAATCTTACTGGTATCTGCAAACAACTATTATGATTGTTATCTGCCACTGTACATAACTTATTCAGTGCTTGGGTATAGAACATGCTTACCATGGTGTCATTAGAACGGTCTGTATCACTCACAATTAAGAATACTGCCGTTTTCTTCTCACTAATTTGTGTAAAGTCCAATCGATCTTGCAATTCATACATTCTAATATATTCTTCTGATACCATTACACTAATACGCTCTGCCATTACCCCTATAATACTAGCATGGGTTTTCTCTGCCACTTCATTTCCTACAATTAACTCATATATTTTTACTGCAAAACTTTCTGAATTTTTTTCTTTCACACTATCCATAATTTCATTAAATTTTTCTTGATTCTTAATTTGTTCAAATATTTTACCTACTTGGCGAAAGCTTATTACTTCTTCTTTCTCAGTTTCTAGTACATAGGCAATTAAGCATTGTAGATATAAACGTGCCGACTGATTCCAAAAAGGGTCTTTTGCACCTGCTCTATCTGGTATTACCACTTGTGCCATTGTAAGAATATCTTGCTCTACATAAGTGCCTGTTTTCTGATTATAGCGAATATGGTCAAATGGATTGTACCCATCTGAATGTACACTTTCTTTTAAATCAATACATTTTATTGTATATCCCTTTTCTTGTAGCAAGGGTTCTAAATGTTTTCTTATATCTCCTTTTGTATCAGTTATCATCAGACTTTCATTACCTTGCATAATATTAGGCTTTACATACGATCTAGTCTTTCCTGCCCCAGAAGGTCCTATGATTAAATCATTATTATTGATTCTTGTATTCCATGTATTATTATCCATATATTCCCCTTGGGCTAAGATACGATAGGTATTCCTTTTATGTTCTCTTATGGATTCTTCCTCTCGCTTCGCTTCTGGTAACATGGAATAATCTGGATGCTTCGTTATATCGAATTGCTCTACTTGTAAGGGTTGTCTTCCACTTGTGAATAAGTAGACATCTTTTAATGACATATTCAATATTGTTCGAATCTCAACTCCTGCTTTATTGGCCATTCTCTTAGCTGTTTCCATATCTTGCCCCCCTAGATAGAGACAATTATTACAATTATTAATAATGGTTTTCGCTTTTTCCACTCCATATAAACCATTTAACTGACTAATACTTTGGAGAATAATGCTAACATAGATTTCCCTTGATCGAATCACAGAAATAATCTCTGAGAAATTCGGAATAACACAATTAGTGGCGAAATCATCGAAGATAAATCGAATAGGTATGGTTAATCGACTTCCTTCATTCTTATCTGCTATATTGCAAAGCTTATTCAATGCTTGGGCGTAGAACATACTCACCATGCGATCCATAGAGCGATCCGTATCGCTTACATTTAAAAAGATAACAGTTTTTCTCTCACTAATCTGTCGAAAATTAATTCGGTCTTCTGCCTGATACATTCTTATCTGATCTTTCGTGATTAAACCATTGAATCGCTCTGCTAAAGTCATCATAATACATCTATGTGTTCGTTCCGTTCGAAGATTCTCCTCGATATAGGTATAATATCTCCATGCTACACTATCAGGATTTTTCTCTGCACGCTCATTCATTAGCTTCGCAAATGCTTTAGGGACACCACTTAAGCAAGCATACAGTTTAAATACAATGTCCAAATTACGTTCTCTTTCGTGACAAGCTTCAAACAGATATGCAATCATACAGAGCAGATACGTTCTAGCTGCTTGCTCCCAAAAAGGATCTGTAACAAATACATTCACATCTGGAACTAAAACTTCCGCAATCGTTTTCATATCTTGTTCTGAATATCTGCCATTCTCCTCATCAAAATGTACGTGATCAAAGGGATTGTATCCATCCGAACGAGCAATATCTTTGAAATCAATGCATTTTATATCATACCCTTTTTCTAGAAGGAGTGGTTCTAATTGTCGTCTTAAATCTCCTTTTGTATCCGTAACCATAAGATTTTCATTACCTTGCATAATATTAGGTTTCACATATCCTCTCGTCTTACCCGCACCTGATGGACCGATGATTAAATCATTATTATTGACTCCTGTATTCCTGGTATTATTATCCATATATTGACCTTTTGCTAAGATTCGATACGTGTTATTCATTTTAAATCCCTCCTTCCTAACTTTATACGCTACTATAACACCTTATCTTCTATACTTCTTTTAAATTCCTCTTCCGTAAGTTCTTTTCTACGTAGTAACATAGTAATTGCTGATGTCATGGTAACTTTCTCTTCTATTATGATACTACTAGCAATCGTAAATGCTTCCTCTAAGATTTCATTGACTTCTTGATGAATCTCTTTCTCATCATTTCCACCTGCAAGACCGTTCTTCGACATTCCTAGAGCAGTTATCATTCGTTTCGCATAGCGTGTGGCACCTTTTAAATCACTAGCACCACCTTCTTCATATTCTCCAAAGAACACTTGTTCTGCTGCAATACCTGCCATATAAATAGCAATCCAATTCATACGTTCTTCTTTTGTCATAATAGTCTTAACTGTATTTGGATCAAACTTCATATAACCAAAGGCACCATCGCCACCTACTTTTATGGTAATCTTTTCGATTTTCGCATCAGGGAATAACTTATATTGTACAAATGCATGACCGATTTCATGAGTAGCTGTTACCTCATTCATCTTATCCGTAATTCGTTCAGGCATAATCATATATTTAGACCCATGCATGCGTTTTGCCATTTGTTCTATACTTGGAATATCCCTCTCTAAAATGGTTTGAGTTACGTTCTGTTTCTCTTCGTGATCCTTATATAATCCTGTTTCTAAATCTGCCATGACATTTTTCCCATGGATAATTTCCACCTCTTCCATTACGTAATCTACAAATCGTCCATTTCCAAAATCTTGTATGCGACTAAAATAAGTCATAATCGCAAGAGTCGATTCTTTGGCTGCTTCTGCTATTAGATATCCTAAATTTCTCATCTTGGAAATGAATATTTCATATAATTCATCCTCTGTATAATCCTCAAATAAGAAGTTATAACCGATTCTTGAGGCAATTCCTGAATTACTTGTTATGAATTGATCCATTTCTTTTTCATATCCTGCGAAGATTACTACTAGATCTTCTTTATAATCCTCCATGGCTTTAATCAAGGTAGCAATGGCTTCTCCACCAAAATCATGTTCATTGGTAGGGGTTAAGGTATATGCCTCATCAATAAAGAGTACCCCTCCTAAAGCTCGTTCCACTACTGCCTTCACCTTAATGGCTGTTTCTCCCACATGCTCCCCTACTAAGTCTACTCGTTCTACTTCTACGAATTTATTCTCCATAATCACACCTATGTCGTATAGTTTCTGTACAATCAATCGAGCAATCATAGTCTTTCCTGTTCCTGGATTCCCTTGAAATATCATGTGTTTATTAGCAGAATGAGGCGTAATCCCCATTTTCTTAGCAACTATTTGGTAGTTCATTTTCGCTTCTAAATCTTTTATTTTTTCCTTTACACCTTTCATACCAATTACATGACCTAGTTGATCTTGTGGTTCTCCATTTGCATCATCATTTCTAAGTTCTGTCATTTCTTTTATAGTAGGAATGTCTTGCAATGTAATCTCTTGCATTTTTTCTGTAGTTCTTTTTACACTAAAGTGGTTTTCTATTATTTTACTATTCACTTTTTCAACGAAACGACCATTTCCGAAATTCTTTTTCCGTTTAAAGTGTTGAAATACTTCTACTAATTGTTTTTCAATTTCTTTTTGCTCCTGTTCTCTATACCAAAACCCTGCTTTTTCTATTTCTCGACTTACAATTTCCACTAATTCTTCTGTTGTATAATCCTCAAAATGGAAGGTATAGGCAATTCTGGAAGAAATCCCTGGGTTACTATTGCGAAACTCTTGCATTTCTTTCTCATAACCTGCAAATATCACAATTAATTCCCCTTTATACTTCTCCATACCTGTAATGAGCGTTGCAATGGCTTCTTGGCTAAAATCACTGTCACTTTGTGGAATTAAGGTGTATGCTTCATCAATAAATAAAACTCCTCCTAATGTATCTTGAATCACTTCTTCCACCTTAGTAGCCGTTTGTCCAATATACCCTGCTACTAAATCTTTTCGCCCTACTGATTTGAATTTTTTCTCTTGAATCATACCAATATCGTACAACAGTTCGGCAACTAATTCTGCAATCATGGTTTTACCCGTTCCAGAATTCCCTACGAAAAACATATGTCGATTGCTCGGTGGTAATTCCATTCCATTCATTTTCGCCAATTCTATATTCATAATATAATTCTCGAATTCATTCATGGTTATCTTAATCTTTTCCATTCCCACCACATTTTCTAACATCTTTCGTGCCGAACGAAGGCTAGTTGGTGGTAAACATAATTCCTGCTTATTATTGGAATAATCTGCCAAATAATTAGCTAATTCACGGTTATTCCATGGGTGAGCATTTCTATTTTTTACTAGATAATTAATGAACTCTATCTTAAAATCTGGATTCTCTTGTAAAGACTTCTTATTATTCTCAGATAATTCTTGTGTATAGATTGCATAAAGTTTGTCTGCACTAATACTAGGAATAGAAATATTACGTTCCCCAAATACGCCTTTAATTCCATGGCTTAACTCTAAAAATCTTTCGATATACTTTTTCTCCCCTATGACAATAATATAGGTCTGTGGTTGATAACGACCTAATACTTTAATTAAATGTGATTCTGCACTTCCATCTCCTGGTATACAATCTTTACATCTATGTAGAAATTCCTTTAAATCTGTTAAGACATATAACGTTCTCTTCTTAAACTTCCCATACTCTATTTCCGTATGTTCTTGTGTCAGTAACTCTTGCTTCTCTCCATATTTCCTATATTCATCTTGGAATAGCGTTGTAGCTGCTTCTAGAAATGTCATAAAATTATGTTGATTACTATCAATTTTCTTATAATACCATAACATATAGGAAATAGCGTGTGTTATTTCTTTCTTGCCTACTCCACGCTCACCTTCAATAACGCAATACAAGCCACTTTCTCGCTCACTTCGTATCACTTCATTTACTTTCGCTACTTGGTCATTTAATAGTGGGTTGTCTTTTGGAATTTTATCCCAATATTTCCGAATAGATCTATATTCTTCATATTGATCCTTACTATCTAGATAATCAAGATATCCTGCTACTATAATACATTCTAGTATATCAGATCTCTTTCCATAACGATTAACAGCCAAGCAAATAGTGGAATTCCTTGTACGATCTATCTGATTCATTCGCAGTTCTTGTTCTAAAAAGGTTAGGTCATTCTCATATTGCACAAATGGTGTCACAGTCTGAAGAACATACCACCCTTCTGGCTCTTGCCCATCAATAGAATCTTGATAAACGATTTCCTTGCCTTCCGTATAATTACTTAGTTCATAGAAAGGTACAATGCTTCTGACTAAAGATACATAATTTCTAGTATGAAGTAACTCGGCAATTCTAAGGGTTTGATCCGACACCTCCACAAATAAGCCAACTGGTAATTGAAAACTCGGCACATCGCCATATAAACACACGGAATTATGCCAATATTCTCTTTGATGATACTTTTCACGTGCTTCCTCTATTACATCTTGTTGATCTAAATCTTGCAAATACTTAATATAACTTGCAATATAGAATAGATTAAATTCTTTATTCTTCTGATTCACTTGATCTAATCTCTCAGTTATATGACATTTATATATACTATTAGCTTTTAGAGGATTCCTAACTAGATTACTTGCCATTTCACACAATGTCAGATAGCTAGTATGTTCTGAATAAGAATTCGTATAATGCGTATATGCTATACTTCCTAGTATTCCATAAGACACTAAGATTTCCACTTCTCCTTCTTCATTTAATTCTGACAGTGCAACTACCGAATTTTTATCTACCATTTCTAGTGCTAATTGATACAAGTCTTCTCTTAATTCACTTAGTCCACCAGACGGTTTCCATTCAAATTGACACTGTACTTTAAGTTCATCTCCCAACTGGTTGGTTTCTTGTGCTTTTGACTTATTTTTTTTCCGCATATTGTTCTCCTTCACATGAAAAATTCTCTTCGTACCTCCATATATTTTTTATTTTATATTTTGGTTAGAGTGTCAAAACTAGTAATCAAAAAAGCTAGATTCACCCCCGAATCTGCTTTTTCGAAAAAACAACTCATATTTGGTAGCTTTAGCAGTTATACGAGGGGATTTTTCCACCTA
>JAWXVF010000080.1:0-11834 GCA_044425555.1 Eubacteriales bacterium | reverse complement strand
CGTTTGATGGAAGCTGTTTATCTTCGCCAATACTTAGTGCTAGAGAAGAGGAAAAAAGGGAGTAGTTATATGATTGCATCAAGTATTCATAAAAAAGCACCAAGATGCAGTGGTTATTTGATTATGCAGGTATTAAAAAAAATCATGAAAAAAACCGCTGTGTGTATAGATATGGCAATGATTTCTGCACTGAAAATTTCCTACAGAAAATGTAACTAATAATTAATTATGTGGTTACTGTAAAGATATATTTCCAGTATTCCATAGGAGAAAAAATGAATATAACCCAAAAGTGTATGGCGGATATATTGGGATGGGAAAAAAATTTTATCACTAAATACTTTGAAAAAATTATGGTAAGTAGATATGATTATGTTATATTTCTATCACGTCGTAGCTTCGTGCTTTTTACGCTGTTTGCTCACCAGTACGAAATTACAAGTAAAATAATAGTTGATCAAGCAATTTTTTCATATAGAAACGAATTGAAGGGTAAGAAAATAGCAATTGTGGATGATCTTGCATTTACAGGTAATTCAATGCAAAATACTATTGAATTGATAGCTAAATATTGTTTACCCAAAGAAAAAATAGATATATTTATTTATGCTGCAAACAAAGATAGTACAAAAAAGGTACGACGATTTAAATATCACAGAAAATATTTAAAAACTAAAATATTTAGTATGCGTGATTTAAATAATATGAAAATATTATCAAAAAAGCTAGTGGATGTGATTAATGGAACAGGCACTCCGTATGTGGGATTTATGAATACATATAGGGGATCCTATAAAGATTGTTGTGAGTTTCATAAAATGTTACGTAAAGCTGTTAATAAAGAACGAATATCGTATGTTAGTATTGAAGATACTAATAGTTCAAGTGAAACGGAAGATGCAAGTGATTGTTGGATGACGAAATATTATAGTAGCAGTAATCAAAGCTTTAGTGCAGTTAGTTTTGCGGAATACATTCGAATATATTATAATGAGAAGGAACAAGTAGCGAGTATTGTTCCATTTGTATTTATGAAAGATATTAGTGAAGGGAGTGCAGAAGCTGTTTTTACTATATTGAGTCAAGTTTTTCTGGAAATCAATGAAATTGAATTAGCTAATAAAGTAACGGAATATCTTAATGTAGAAGAGCAATTTGAAAAAGAGGCATATGAGACATTGGCAAGAGTGTTTTCGTGTTTTACATCTTGTGCATGTGGAATTTTAGAGGGTGTTCATGAGTTACTACATCACCCTCAAGATAATAGAGCAACTCCTTTTGTGAATATATTAGATGTCAATTTTAATGCAGAGATTGCAAAAGCAATAAAAGGGATGGATTATGTAAAAGCAAAGTTGTATATGTCTGCAATTCAAAATTATTTTGAGATAAGAGAAGATTTGTTTGCGGCTTCCACTTCCATAGAAGAACAATATGAAGTAGATGAAATGATTAAACAATCTAAAAATAGCAGTATAAACATTGAACATCATACAGCATTAATCTATGAAAAGATGAAAATAAGAAGTAAGAACAAACAGAAAGAGAGGGTTGATAATGACTTCTCATTATTTAAATCTGTTAAATTGATTCCTCTAATTTCAAAAATTGAACAATATTACTTAGAAGCTGATCCTCAAATTATTCTGAAAGAAAAAATACATTTCGGACAATTCACATGTTTGGATAATGGAATTGCAACATATAAATTTGAGTATCATCAAGGTTGTATTTTTTCTATTTGTACATTAGGTGAAATTAGTGCATTAGTTAGTGAAATACAGATGATGAATGTAATAAAAGAATTCAAGGTTTTTTTAATAAAAGAACAAAATCAAATGAGCGATCAATTGAGAAAAGAGAAAATGCAGGAACTTAAGATTAGATATGATTTAGATATATCAGATGAAAAGTTTGAGAGCGTCTATAATTTTTATAATTTATATATCTAATGGTACAATATGATGAAATAAAATAATGGAGAAGACATATTACGTATGAATAATCAAACTACAAATGATTTAAGTACAAATGGAAAAATAGCACTAATATACTCCATGGTATATGTGCTAAATAGACACGTTAGTTTAGACGAGGATATTTTCCAATATAAAATAGTACTCAAGAAATGTCCAGGTGGATATGAGCATGAATGCATTGATTGGAAGTCAAAATATTATAAATCTCATTTTTTGGATATAGTAAGTGTGGTAGGTAAAAAAGAGTTTGATATTTTATTTCAGAATACAATTAATATGTATGGAAGAATAAACAGTACTGATTCTATTATTATAAAAGAAATGGTGATGAATTTTATGGATAAGATGGATCATTCAGAGTGTATTTGTACTATTGAAGTAAACATTAAGTATATGATCTGTGTTATGTTTTATGAGCCAGAGCTATTATGGATTCTAATTAAGTATCAAGCTGAACAGAATACAGCGTATAACCCCTATATTTTGGAAGCTATTAGAAGTACGTCTATACTGTTCATACAGGTATTAGAAATTAATAATAAGGGAAATAAGTTAAATTCACTACAAGGTATTGATAAAATAAAACGAGGGAAAGAAATATTTGCATGTGTTATCAATGATTTAGATAATATGCAATGGGAAGATGATTGCATAAATAGAAATAAACAGTATGCACAAATCGCTTTGTATAAATTAGTGACTTATGTGGAGCACAATACCTTTGGACATGAGAGAATTTTGTATACAAAAATGATAGGTTGGAAAAATTGGTGGAAAATTAAAAAAATAATAAATTAAATACTTGCTATAGGATCAATGAAAGATAGAAGTGGTGTGTCAAAGGGGAATTTGCCCTCTTTTGTCTAGGATACAACCTAGAACGAGCGAAGAATCTGCTAGGATTTGAGAAAATGATGAAGTAATGGTAGGAATATAGAATGATTTTCAAGTACTTTAGTACAAATTTTATGTTGCAAATACGTACGTGACGTAACCTATGGATTCGTGTAGTGAATCGTGATTATATTAAATTGTTTGCTCGTGAGTATCCAATAGATTATCTATAACCAGAAGCTAATGTGGATGATATTGACAATGGTGTTTACTTCAATTGTGTCTAAATAGAGCAATAAGATTCGATTGTTAACACAGACTCTGGTGCGTATGGAGAAACGAATTCGTGAGTTAGAAGATAAATAGGAGAAGCAATCTTGAATAGCAATAAAAGGAGAATGAAATCCGTAGCAATAATTGCATTGCAGATTATATTTTTGGTTATCTGTAATTATCGTTTATTTGAACCAATTGATGAAATTGTAATTTCATCAATATCGTTATATGAGCAGAATCAAAATGCGAATATTGTATATGCGGAGAATGGGAATATATTAGTGCAAAGTGATGGTGAGCAGATTGCGTTAAGGAGCCATAGTTTTAATCTGCAACCAGGTGCATACCATGTAAATATGGATTATCAATCAGACACTGATGGTAGTGGGAGTATTACGCAGAGTACAGGCACCTTACTGTTTTATTCAGAAGGTGGTGAAGCAGGAATGATTGTAGATGAGAGTGCGTTAATAGATGGGAAAGTACTTCTTGATACTCGGCTTATGATTCAACGACCATCTGAGATGAAGGATGTTTTCTTAGTAGTTTTATATGAAGGAGTAGGGGTATTAGAAATTGGTGAGATTAGAATTCTGGAATCGATGAATTATAGATTGACACAATTATTAAGTACCATTATAATTTTCTTTGTTTTGAATGCTATTTATTTTGGAGTGATGCCAGAGAAGAATTATTCGGAAGAGCGAATTAAGCGATATCTTCAAATGGGTGCAATTGTTTTCTTTGCATCGCTACCTTTATTTGCAAACTTTATGTTTATAGGACATGATTCCTACTTTCATCTAGGGCGTATTACAATGTTAGCACAAGAACTAGAATATGGACAGTTTCCAGTAAGGATTACAAGAGACTATTTCATGAATCGATATGGGTATGTGAACCCATTATTCTACTGTGATTTATTTTTGTATTTACCAGCGTTTTTATATAATTGTATGCTACCTCTTATGACTTGTTATGCAATTTACGTGATTTCTGTTAATATGTTTACTGTAGTAATTGCATATTATAGTTTTAAGGTTATTACAAATGATTCTAAGATTAGTCTTGCAGGAGCAACAATTTATACGTTGGGTTTTTACCGAATTGTATGTATTTATACAAGGGTTGCAGTAGGAGAATATACAGCA
Organism: Eubacteriales bacterium; assembly: GCA_044425555.1. Classification (GTDB taxonomy): domain Bacteria; phylum Bacillota; class Clostridia; order Lachnospirales; family Lachnospiraceae; genus JAWXVE01. The sequence goes on along the minus strand of JAWXVF010000080.1, from coordinate 7,594 downwards.
ACAATGTTTTTGCCATTGATAGTAGCAGGGATGTATACAATCTATACAAAAGAACGTATTAAATATAAAGATTGGATTCTTTTGTCGATTGGAATGAGTGGTATTATATTGTCACATATACTTACGACAGAGTTAACAATTGTAACACTAGTGATTTTTTGTATGTTTACATTCAAAAGAACATTACAATACCACCGTATTGTTGCGATTTTAAAAGCGGCAGGAACAACAATTTTATTGACAGCATGGTTCGTAGTTCCTATGATTCAATCTATGTCTATGGACTTGGTTGTATTGAGAGGTTCAAATGCTAAAATTCAAGAAGATGGACTCTATTTAGCACAATTATTAGGAATTTCAAGTAGTGGTGCATTTGGTAGTTCTATACCAAATTCAATGAGAGATATGCCTATTGCAATAGGATTTGGTTTACTGATTGGTTTGACATATGCAATTTACTGTTTCATGTCAGAGAAAGAATGGGGAATAACACGTGTAGTGATTTATCAAACAATGAAGTATTTGTTTGTACTAGCGTGTATATCAATGGTACTTACACTCAGGGTATTTCCATGGGATTCAATAGAGTATTTGGTGGGCAGTGACGTGTCAATGGTGGTTAGTAAGATACAATTTCCGTGGCGATACTTAACAATCGCTACAATATTGACTGCAACAGTAGCGGTAACTGCATTATGGTTAATAAAGAAATACAAAGTGGAATATTATAAAATGGCTACAATTCTAATACTTCTGTGTAGTGTTGTAACGACAGGGAATTATTATGCGGATTATATTTCAAATGCACCAACTTATACAGGGGCTGGAATTTATTATGGTGAGACGCTTGGAATTACAAATAGTGAATATCGAATTGAAGGAATCAATAGTACCATCATGAATATGTCAGCAGTGCACGTTGATACATCGGCGTTAGTAGTAGAGCGTTATGAACAAGTAAAGGGCGATACGCATATAACTATACATAATACGTCAGATGGGTCAGTACAATTAACAATTCCGGTGCAACATTATGATAATTTTGTACTTAGAGATAGTGTTACAGAAGAAGTAGTTGATCTTACAACAAGTGAGTTTCAATGTATTTCAGTGCAGGTACCAGCTCAGTATGAAGGTACGCTAGTGCTAACGTACGAGCCACCAATTATGTGGAGAATTACAGAGGTGATATCGTTTGTGACGTTAATTGTAGTATCTGTAGGGTTGGCGTATAAGAAAAGAGGAGAAAATGGAGAAAATGGAGAACATCAAACGTTATGTTCGTAATATCAATATATCAGGACAATCCATATTTATAGGGTTAATAGTGGTACAGTTTCTGTTTATATTTCTACTAAATGTCTTAACTGGCTATTCTGGGGACGATTTTGGTTATGCAAGAGATAATGATAATTTGATAGAGGCAATTCAGAATGAATACTATCAGTATTTGAACTGGGGCGGTCGAAATGTAGCACATCTTACAGCACGAATTTTTCTTATGTTACCGAAAGTAGTTTTCAATGTGCTCAATTCTATTGTTTATGTAAGTGTCACCTTGTTAATGTATGGATATATGAATTTTAAGAAATATCGACCTGATATTTATTTGTTTATTATAGTAACATGTTGGCTTTTCTTTCCGCAATATGGGGAAGCGGTATTTTGGATAACAGGTGCTTGTAATTACTTGTGGGGATTATTTTGGATTTTATTATCATTATTCCCATTTGCACGGTATTTAGATGATTCTAATAGTGGTAAAAACACTTCGATTACTTTTTTAGTAATGCAAACTGTGATATCATTACTAGCTGGATGGTGTAATGAAAATACATCTGGAGGTTTAATTTTATTTATGTTATTTTGCCTGATCTATTATAAAGTAGTGCAGGGGAAAACAATTAGAGTGTGGATGGTATCGAGCTTAGTTGCAAGCATAATCGGTTTTTTAATTATGGTATTAGCACCTGGAAATGCAATTTGCACACAAGTGGTTATAGCTGAAGGTACAGATGTGAGTTTAGCATATAAAATGGCTCGAATCACATTTGCAGTTGAAGAGTATTGGTTATATTTATTGATTGCAATAACGATATTGATTATTTACTATTGTTGTCAGAAACAAATTGGGAAGATTATTTTACCAATTGTGTATACTATGATTGCATTTGCAGTTGCCTATGCGTTGTTATTATCGCCATTGATTAGTAAAAGGGCATTGTTTGGAGCAACAGGTTTTTTGATTATTGCGATAACGAGTCTAATATCTAATCTAGATGTGTGGAAACATAAAATGACAATAAGTATTATAGTGACATTTTTGACATGGTATTGTTTGTTTTCCTTGTTCGGTGTTTGTGTAGCAACGATTACAACATATCAAGAGTATAGTGTGCAGATGGGAATAATTGAACAAGCACAACATGATGGGCTTGAAAATGTGATTGTACCAGAAATTGAAAAACGTACAGTTTATTCTGGATTTATTGATATTTTAACAGATGATCCAGATTATTGGACTAATCGTATGGCACGAAAATATTATGGATTGGATTCGTTGGTAGCAAGTAATGAGTTATATATGGAGTTAAGCAATAGAGAATAAAGATTGAAAACTCACTGGGAGTAAAATGAAAGCATTATTACTAAATTCAGGACTAGGAAAACGAATGGGGATTCTAACTAGTGAACACCCAAAATGTATGACAGAAGTATCTCACACTGATACGATTCTTAGTCGTCAATTAAAACAACTACAAGAGATAGGTGTGGAAGAGGTGATTATAACAACTGGATTGTATGATCAGGTGTTAAGAGATTATGTAGAATCCCTTGAGTTACCTACAAAGATTACTTACGTTCATAATGATAAATACGATACAACGAATTACATTTATTCTATGTACTGTGCAAAGGAAGTGTTAAAAGGAAGCGATATGATTCTTATTCATGGCGACATGGTATTTGAGAATAGATGCCTTGAGACGATTGTAGAGAGTAATTCTACAAGCGTTGCAGTTAGTACGACAGCGTCAATACCAGAGAAGGATTTTAAAGCAGTAATTCGAAATGGCAGAGTGTCTAAAATTGGCATTGAATTCTTTAAAGACGTAGTTGCGTCCCAGCCGTTATATTATTTTACAGAAGCTGATTTTGCTGAGTGGATGAATGAAATTGGAAAATATTGTGAATCAAGTAAGATGAACTGTTATGCAGAGAATGCATTAAATGATCTTACAGAAACCCTAGAGATACATCCAGTAGATATGAAAGACTTGTTATGTGGTGAAATAGATATGAAAGAAGATTTAGATCGTATTACCAAGCAATTGCAGGAAATCGATAATAAAACAGTGTATTTATCATTTTCAACAGATATGATTCACAGTGGCCATATTGCTATATTGAAGAAAGCTTCGAAATTAGGGAAAGTGATTGTGGGTGTGTTGTCAGATGAAGTTGTTGCTAGCTATAAGAGGTTTCCGCTATTGCCCTATGAAGAGCGAAAAGAACTCTTTGAGAATCTAGGACTTGTGAGTAAAGTAGTAGAGCAACAAGCATTGAGCTATAAAGAGGTTCTCATGAACTTGCAACCAGATTACGTAGTACATGGTGATGATTGGATAACAGGATTCCAACAAAATATTCGTAAGGAAGTAATAGAGGTACTAGCAACATATGGAGGCACTTTAGTAGAATATCCATATGCAAAAGATGATAAATATAAACAATTAGATGATAGATCACGTGCAGAACTTGCCACACCAGATGCTAGGCGAAGAAGATTACAGAAGATGATTGCAATGAAAGGGTGTATTAGTGCAATTGAAAGTCATAGTGGACTAACGGGACTAATTGCAGAAAAGACAGTTGTAGAACAAGATGGTAAGGCATTTCAATTCGATGCAATGTGGGTGTCTAGTCTTTGCGATTCAACTGCAAAAGGTAAGCCAGATATTGAATTACTGGATATGAGTTCCAGATTTCAGACAATCGATGATATAATGGAAGTCACTACGAAACCCATTATATTTGACGGTGATACAGGTGGTTTAACAGAACATTTTGTGTATACGGTTAAGACTTTAGAACGCATGGGCGTTTCCATGATTATCATTGAGGATAAAACTGGTCTTAAGAAGAATTCACTTTTTGGAACAGAAGTAGAACAGACACAAGATTCAATTGAGAATTTTTCAGCAAAGATTGCAGCTGGTAAAAAAGCGCAGAAGACACAAGAATTCATGATTGTAGCAAGAATTGAAAGCCTGATTCTAGAACAAGGCATGGAGGATGCCCTAGAGAGAGCATTTGCGTTTACAAAGGCAGGAGCTGATGGAATTATGATTCACAGCCGTAGAAAAGAACCAGATGAAATCTTTGAATTTGTTAAGAAGTTTAGAGTAGTGGATCAGGTGTCACCCATTGTGGTAGTACCAACTTCGTTTAATGAAGTAACAGAAGAAGAATTCAAAGAACGTGGTGTAAATGTTGTAATCTATGCGAACCAATTGACGAGAAGTGCATTTCCGGCTATGCAAGAGGTAGCACAGATGATTTTAACGAACCATAGAGCAAAAGAGGCAGATGATAGGTGTCTGTCAATTAAAGAGATTATTAATTTGATACCAGAGGAATTGTAATGGAGAGGGAACAAACAAGCTTTCAAGTAAAGAATCAATACGAGCAAATAGATTGTGCATTAGAACAACATAAGGCGAAGAAAGTCTTATTAGTCTGTGGTAGCTCAATTACGTCTTTACAAGTCTATCAACACCTTAATAGTCAATTGTTTCAAAGTCAATTTAAGCTCATACGATTCTCAGAGTTCGAACCAAATCCAAGGTATGAATCGGTAGTAAAAGGAGTTAACGTATTTCGACAAGGTAATTGCGACACAATCCTAGCAATTGGAGGTGGGAGTGCAATTGATGTTGCAAAGTGCATTAAAGTATTTGCAACGATGGATCCAAGTCAATCTTATTTACAACAGGAGATTCAAACGAATACGATTCCGTTACTTGTTATGCCAACAACAGCGGGAACAGGAAGCGAAGCTACGAGGTTTGCGGTGATTTATGAAAATGGTGTGAAGCAATCAGTATTACATGAATCCTGTATTCCAGCTGTAATATTCTTTGATGAGACAACTTTAGAAGGATTACCCATTTATCAGAAAAAAACAACGATTCTAGATGCGTTATGCCACGGGATTGAGTCCTATTGGTCACGTCGTGCAACGAATACGAGTAGGGCATATGCAAGAGAATCGATTACATTAATCCTACAATATATGGAACAATACTTAGTTGGAAATGTGGAAGTGAATGACCATATTATGAAAGCTTCATACTTGGCAGGGAAGGCAATTGACCTATCGCAAACAACGGCAGCACATGCAATGAGCTATAAGCTGACATCTTTGTATGGAATTGCACATGGACAAGCGGTTGCCATGTGTTTACCTCATATATGGGAGTATATGTTAGAACAGGCTGATAACGAACTCATACAGATATTTCATGAAATTGCAGATGCGATGGGTGATGATTGTGTGGAAAATGCGATTAGGCATATGGGAATGATATTAGAACAAATGGAATTTGAACCAATCAAAGTACGTTCTACCAAAGAACTAGAACAATTAGTAGAATCTGTGAACTTAGCGCGTTTGCAAAATAATCCCATAATGTTGGATACAGATACAATACAAATGATTTATGAAACTATATGAAATAGAAATGAGAGTAAATAAATGGTGAAAGCAAGTGAATTACTAGATTGCATTGGAGCAGATTTTTATACGGGAGTTCCAGATTCGCAATTAAAAGAGCTTTGTGATGAATTACAAGTTCGATTTGGGAACGGGAAACAACATATAATTGCAGCAAATGAAGGCAATGCAGTAGGATTAGCGGCAGGTTATCATCTAGCTACAGGTAAGGTTCCAGTGGTCTATCTGCAAAATAGTGGAATTGGAAATGTAGTAAATCCAGTTGCATCACTGATGCACCAAAAAGTATATGGGATTCCGTGTATCTTTATCGTAGGATGGCGTGGGGAACCAGGAACAAAGGATGAACCACAGCATGTATTTCAGGGTGAGATAACGATTCCATTATTAGACCAATTAGAGATTGAAACATTTGTAATTACACAAGAAACAACTATGGATGAACTAGTAGAACAGATGAAACATTATCGTGGATTACTGCAACAAGGAAAAAATGTTTCCTTTGTTATTAAAAAAGGTGCTCTACAATCTGATACAATAGTTAGGTATGAAAATAATTATCAGATGAATCGGGAAGAGATTATTGAACATATTGTTGCAGTGTCGAAGGATGATACCATAGTCTCTACAACAGGCAAAGCAAGTAGAGAATTATTTGAAATACGGGAAGCAAATAACCAGGGACATCAACACGATTTCTTAACGGTAGGTTCTATGGGACATAGCAGCTCCATTGCACTTGGGATTGCCCTAGAGAAACCAGATCGAAAGATATGGTGCATTGACGGAGATGGTGCAGCTCTTATGCATATGGGAGCGATGGCAGTGATTGGGAATAGACAACCTAACAATATGGTGCATATCGTGATTAATAATGAGGCACATGAAACAGTTGGTGGTATGCCGACTGTTTCATGTACAATGGATTTGGTGCAAATTGCACTAGGATGTGGGTATGAAAATGCATGTATGGTAAGTAAGTTTGATGAATTAGATAAGGTGTTAATGGAAGTAAAACAAATAAAAGGATTAAGTTTCATTGAAGTGAAATCATCAATTGGATCTAGACTGAATCTAGGGCGACCAACAATTAGTGCAGTTGAGAATAAGGAGGGATTTATGGTGAAGACAGAGTCGTCTATCTAGATACTCAGGCATCTTTAACATAATATACAACAGAATTCATATAATTTATAATTAGTGTTCTGTAAAGCTAGTTCTAAGTCCTTGTTTTGCAATAACTCACTTGTGAAACCATTGAAATTCTCTGATAAAAATTCAGCATATATTATAAATACAGATTTTCTTATATTAACGGGCATTGAGCTAATTCTTTGAAAAATTAATCGTGATAAGTTTAAATAATACTCATAGTGTTCTTGGGTACATGAAATTCCATAATGAGATCTATCTTCGAATAATCGAAGTGTAATCCAAAGACTGTCGATACATTTTGGGGAGTTTTTGGCTGTATGCGATATTCCTTTTGGATTCTGTCTATATAAATATATGAGAGTATTGGTTCCGTATGTTGTTTTGACTTGTGGAGCTATTATTTGCCGTACAATAGAGTCTTCATACCAATAATTACATGGGAAGTTAATATGCTCGAATAATTCGCTTTGATATACTTTCCCCCAAGGGTAACCATAAATATTCATAGGGTTCATAGAGCCGTCGCAGTGATTAAATAATGTTAATTCTTGACCTACTATATCGATGGTAGCATAAGCGCCCTCTACAATTTGCACATTTTCTTGAAATGCAGTATCTAATAGTTGTTCAATTGCAGATTCGTTAAGTAAATCATCGGCATCTACAAACATGACATATTTACTATTTAAGCAATCTAAACCA
>JAWXVF010000079.1:0-11911 GCA_044425555.1 Eubacteriales bacterium | reverse complement strand
GCACCTTGTTCATAAGATGTATGTTCTCCTAATAGATAGACTTGCCGTTCATTTGCCACACAGTATTCTGAGAACCCACCATCTAATGTCACTCCATAACTTAACATATTTTCGCAATAATGAACCACACCATCTCGACAAGGATCACAATTCCCACAATACCAGTTAGGATCTATGCAGACACGATCTCCTACTTTGAAACTTTTTACATTAGCACCAACTTTTGTCACAAGACCTGAAAATTCATGCCCTAAGATCGTTGGCTTATCCACATCTGCCGAACCTTTATCTCCTTCGTAAATATGCACATCTGTACCACAGATTCCACAAGCCTTTACTTGAATTAACACTTCGTTGTCATTAGGAGTAGGAATTTCCCTCTCCTCTATTCTCATGTCATGCTTTGCATAATACACAGAACTTCTCATACTTTTTTCCCTCCATTTGCTTTCTTTTATTTTATTTACAGTACTTTTGTTTAGAACTTAACTTTAAGTGTAGTATATATCTTTCTTATCCTTTTTACTATTGACAAAAATCATAATAATTCAACTACATTTTTGTACAATTTTACCAAATACATTTCCCTATATTGCTTTTTCTTCTCATATACACTATACTTTTATTGTCTATTAATACACGAAGAACGTAGCAACAATAAATTTCATTAAATTAAAAATAATATGAAAGTGTGGTAGTGTTTATGAATCATAGAGGTATGACTACTATGGAAGTCAAGAAGATTAATAAAGGGAAAGTCTATCACTTTATTTATCAAGAACGTACTACAAGCAAACAACACATTGCAAAAGGTTTACAAATGGGTTTATCTACCGTGACACAGAATCTAAAACTGTTAGAAGAAGACGGCCTTATCCAAAAGAACGGATTCTATGATTCCACTGGTGGACGTAAAGCAGATGCCATTGAAATTATTGCGAACGCAAGGCTTTCCATAGGGATTGCTTTGCTACAAGATTTTATTGAAATCGTCGCTACCGATTTGTATGGAACTTTAATGGTAGGAAAAACCTATCCCTTACAATACGAAGATGAGGATTATTATTATGAACGTTTTGCTTACCATCTTCACCACTTTCTTAAGGAAAACAAGTGGACTTCTACTCAGATTCTAGGAGTTTCTATTGCCACCCAAGGAATTATCGCTAAGGAAGGAACTCATGTAGATTATGGAGTGCTTATTGGCAATCACAAAATGCATTTAGATAAATTCACTACACATTTTTCTTATCCTTGTAGATTAGAACACGATTCGAAAGCCACTGCAAATTTAGAATTATGGCATCATCAAACCATACAAGATGCCATTGTTATTATTCTAAATCGTAATCTAGGTGGTGCTATCATTACAAATGGAACTGTTCAAAATGGACTTCATATGCGAAGTGGTTCTATTGAACATCTTTGTATCAATCAAAATGGACCACAATGTTATTGCGGTCGTAAAGGTTGTTTGGAAATGTATTGTTCTGCTAATAGTTTACAACATCTATCTCAGAAAAGTATTACTGGATTTTTCCATCATCTTCGTTCAGGCGATCCTGAAACTTGCTTACTTTGGCAGAATTATTTACAAACGCTTGCTTTTGCCATTAGAAATCTTAGTACCATTATTAATGGAAAATTTATTATCAGTGGGTTTCTTGCACCTTACTTTACTGTTGAAGACATCCTGTTCCTTCTAACAGCAATTAATGAACAAGTTACATTCCCATTAGACTCTACTGATATTATTCTAAGCACTAATGGGGAATATGCACAGGCTAGAGGAACTTCTCTTTCTTATATCCAATCATTTCTAGCAAACATATAAGTAACTATACCTTTTACTAAATGTTTGCTAATCACTTGTTCCCACCTTATAAGGATACTTCCATCATACAAGTACTCACCCAATTATATAAATCTTCATAGACTTCTTCTTTATTAATCTCATTCGTTAATTCATGTCTTGCTTCTGGATATAGCTGTAACATAGTAGTGCGATGTCCAGTTACTAACAATTGTTCGTAGACTTGCTTCACACCAATCCCCTTTAATCCTACAGGATCGTGTGTTCCACTCATAAGATATAGTGGTAACTTTGTAGAAAAAGATTCATACCACTTTTTCTGATTACATAAAGTGAGCAACGTAAATAAGTCTCGAAATGCCGAAGATGTAAATTGATAATTACACAATTCATCTACTAGAAAACTTTCACAGATTTTAGAATCACGTGACAACCATTCATAACTAGTATCCCCTTCAAACCCTACATTATACGCACCAAATGCCATATGGTCAATGAATTTCCCTCTATGATGTACTCCTTTTGTCTTACAAATGGTATCTGCAATTCGAATTCCTGTCACACTTAATTTCATTCTACCACTAGTTCCAGAAAGAATACAACCTGCCAAGCCATCTGCATATTTAGATAAATACACTCTGGTAATAAAAGAGCCCATGCTATGACCAAATAAAAAAATAGGCAGGTTCCCATATTGCTCTTGCACGAGCATTCGAAGAGCATGAACATCTTCTATTAAATAACGATGTCCCTGTTTCTGTGCAAAAAATCCAAGTTCACCATTTTCTCTACCAGTGATTCCATGACCTAGTTGATCATGACCACATACTAAAATACCTCTTTTTGCAAAGAACTCTCCCAGTAACTCATAACGTTCTATATATTCTTTCATTCCATGAACCAATTGTAAAATTGCCTTAATCTCACCTATTGGTTCATAGACCACGTAATGAATCACTGTACCATTGTATGCACTTAGAAATGTTCCTTTTTGCTTTCTCATTGGAACTCTCACCTCTTTCTACGTTTCAACATACTAGAAAATCATTCTCATCTCGCTCCACTTGACTCCACCATGTTTAGAATTAGAAAGACCTTCATACATAAACCCTAACTTCTCATAAAAAGGAATGAATTCTCGCTTACACGCTAGAACAATCCCACTTCTCTTTTGCTCTTTGCACTCTTCAATCACATATTTCATCAGATTCGTTGCATACCCTTTACGTTGTTGTTCAGGCATTGTAGTAACTCCAAATATCATCTGCCAAGCACCTCTTTCATTATGCATACTAGGGTCATAGTACATGGCATCTTGTAATACAGGAGTATCTGTTGTTATCCCATTTACAGCACATACTAATCCACCCTTATCATCTTCTACTAACCAAAAGTGATTACTAAATACTTCTAATCTCTTTGCAAAGGATGCTTCACTAGCTGCTTCTGCTTTTGGAAAACATGATGTTTCCATATGAGATATAGCTTGCAAATCATCCATTGTCGCATATCTTATCTTCATAGTAGTTACTCTCATATTCTCTAACTAATGTTATCGTTTCATATATTGTATAGCAATACAACCTGGTCCACCTTGAGTAATAAAGGCATGGCTTAATTTAAACATCTGGATTTCTATCTTAGGAAATGCCTTACTAATTACATTCTTCACAAAGTCAGCATCTTCTGGTACATTGGCATGAGCAATGTAGAACGCATATTTCTCATCAATTGGAATTTCTTCTAAATACTTTATAATACTTGTTGCAGCAGAACGTAACGTTCTCTTCACTCCAAACTTATCAAGACGCTTTCCATCTGGTGTCGTAATCAAAATAGGTTTTAACTTCAAAAAAGAACTAATCGTAGCTGCAACTGGAGTCAATCGTCCACCTCTTCGTAGAAAAGAAAAATCTTGTGGCAACAAAAATGAAGTTGCAGATGCACACGTTTCTTTTAGCCAATTTACTATTTCAGCTCTATCTTTGCCCTCACTAGCCATCTTTAACGCTGTATCGACTAAATAACGATGTGGTCCACACAATGTTGTACTATTAATGACAGTAATTCGCTCTTTATTCTCTACCATTTCTTTTGCACTGCACGCACTATCATATGTGCCTGATAACCCATCTGCGATGGTAATATTAATAATCTCATCATTTGGATATTTCTCATATAGTTCTACTACGTCCCCAATAGCTGGTTGGGAAGACTTAGGATTATGTCCTTCCTTAATCTTTGCATAGAATCGGTCGTAGTCCATTTCTAAGTCTTTCCCCTCCCAATCATCAATATGAAGGCATAATGGAGCCGTGTCAAATCCTAATTCTCTCGCTTCTTCTCTTGTATATAATGCAGATGAATCTGTAACAATTCTAACCATGTCTTTTATCCTCTCTATATGTCTTATCTAATATCTTTACTATCTTATAATATAATCCTATTTCTCTCAATAGTAAAGATAAATTTGTAATAATTTCTGTTAAATCTTCCCTTTATGTCACATTTCTACTACATTTGTAAATTATCCTAAGTGCATACATCCAATTAATTCCTTGATATCCTTAATCTGGTACTGTTCCATGTACTGCTTTACCCCTTCTATACACTCTATAGTCGTATAAGGATTCACAAAATTCATTGCACCTACACTCACTGCACTAGCACCAGCCATAAGAAATTCAATTACATCTTCTCCATTAGCAATACCTCCCATTCCAATAATAGGAATCTTTACTGCTTGGTACACTTGGTATACCATCCGTACTGCCACTGGTTTAATGGCTGGCCCACTCATGCCCCCTGTTTTATTAGCTAGAGTAAATTGACGCTTATGAATATCAATTTTCATACCTGTTATTGTATTAATCAAAGAAATACCATCTGCTCCCTCTGCTTCTGTTGCTCTTGCCATTTCTGCAATGTCCGTTACATTTGGACTTAATTTCATAATAATAGGTTGTTTTGCATGTTTTTTAATTTCTTTTGTAATGTTAGAAAGAGCATCACTATTTTGTCCAAAAGCAATTGCACCTTCCTTTACATTAGGACATGATACATTTATTTCTAACAAATCTACTGGTTGGTCTTGCAATCGTTCCACTACTTCTATATAGTCTTCTATTGTTTTTCCACATACATTCACAATTACTTTTGTATCATATTGTTGTAAAAAAGGTAGGTCTCGTTCTATAAATACCTCTACTCCTGGATTTTGCAAACCTATAGCATTTAACATACCTCCGTAAATTTCTGCTACTCTAGGAGTTGGATTTCCTTCCCACGCAACGTTAGACACCCCTTTTGTTACCACTGCTCCTAGTCGATTCAAATCCACAAATTCCCCATATTCCTTACCAGAACCAAATGTTCCTGATGCTGTCATAATAGGGTTTTGAAAGGTTATTCCAGCTATTGTTGTACTTGTATTCACGAAAGCGTCACCTCCTTGGCAGGGTATACTGGACCCTCTGTACAGATTCTTGCTTGATGCACATGAGAATGGTGGTTTCGTTCTTTTGTTTTCGTTACACACCCCAAACACACTCCTACTCCACAAGCCATACGTTCTTCTAATGACAGATACGCCTCTGCTCCCACTTCTAATGCATATTCTTTCACTGCTCGTAACATAACCATAGGACCACACGCAAAAATTACCTCAGGTACATATGACGTTTCTCTTATAGCATCTAATATAGTACCTTCTATCCCAACACTACCATCCATCGTTGCAACTACTACCTTGCCATACTCTTGTAACTCCTCTTGTAAAAACACTTCCTGGTTGCTATATCCCACACCAATTTGTAGACTTCCTTTACTTCTCTTAGCCGTTTCTAACATAGGTGGGATTCCGATTCCACCACCTAATAGAAGAACTTTTTTTCCAATTGTCTTCTCTATTGGAAATCCATTCCCTAGCACTCCTAAAATCGCTACCTGATCTCCTTTTTGATACGTAGCAAATTCTTTCGTACCCTCTCCTGCCACACGGTACACAAGTCGTAGTTGACTTCTCTTCTCATCCACTTCACAGATACTTATAGGACGTGGTAATAATTTACTCGTATCATTTGTAAATAAACAGACGAATTGACCAGCATTCCCCTCCTTTGCCAGCTCACATTGTAACCATAAATCATAGATACCACACGCAATTTCATGTTGTGATACAACTATTGCTGTTTCTTTTCTTTTCATCATCACTCCTACTTCCCTAAGTCTTTTTACAAAAAAAGATACTTTAATCCACCTACCACTTATAAAAACGGATTAAAGTATCTGCTACCATTCCAAATAGCAACCACTAAACTAATTAGAAAAATCAGTCCACCAAGTCCCATAGCAATATAATCACTGAGAAAAAACGGTCTTTGTATATACCAAGTTCTTGTTTTATTCTTCCCAAATCCTCTCAGTTCCATAGCACTAGAAACCACTTCTATTCTTTCTAAGCTAGACAACACAAGTGGTAATAGAATATTCACAATATTCTTTAACTTTTTAGAAATAGGAACCTCTCTACCAAGTTCTATTCCTCTTGCTTGTTGTGCTTGACTAATCTCTCTAAAGTCTCTCTGTACATCCGGTATATAACGTAGTGCCAAAGAAATGGCATACCCAATACGATACGAAACACCTATTCGATTCAAGCTAGAGGCAAATTCGCTAGGATTCGTGGTACTAATAAATAAAATAGCCATAGGAAGTGCCACAAAATATTTCAAGCACACATTCAATAGATAAAAAAGCTGTTCTACTGTAATGGTGTAACGACCAATTCCTTCCCAAATAACCGTTCGTGATCCATAAATCAACACTCCTTGCTCAGGTGCAAACAGATAAATAAAAAAACTATTCAATAACAAGAAGATACCCATTACCATTAATACAAGTTTGACTTCTGCTAATTTAATCTTTCCTAAGAAAAAGACAATTACACTAAATGCTAACATACCTAGTAATATTCTTGTATCATAAGTAATCATTCCCGCTGCACTAAATAACAAAAAAACAATAAACTTGGTAGTTCCTGTTAGACGATGAATCACACTATCTCTTTTTATATACGACATCATTGTTTGATTAGCCATTGCTTCTCACCTCCCTGTCGTATTCTATAAATCTTTGTACAAATTCCACTGGATTATCAATTTCACAAAGATTAGCTAATTGAAATAAACTCGTTTGTTTTAAAGAAGCCACATTCGTCCATTCTTCTGAACATAGTAATTCAGCTGGTGTCGTACTTGCTAATAACTTACCATCTGCAAATACTAACGCACGATTCGTATATTCTAACATCAAATGCATATCATGTGTTACAAGAATAATCGTAATTCCTTGCCTATGCAACTGGGTCAAGAATTCCATAATCTCAGTATAATGTTTAAAGTCTTGTCCTGCTGTTGGTTCATCTAAGATAATCACATCAGGATCTAACACAAGTACACTAGCAATCGTAACCCGTTTCTTCTGACCAAAACTAAGAGCCGAAATTGGCCACTTACGAAATGAATAGATTCCACAAACCTTCATTACTTTCTCTATACGTTCTTCTTTCTCTTCTGGTGTTAGATCACTATTTAATAAACCTAATGCAATTTCATCATAGATTAGATTCTTACTAATCATCTGGTTCGGATTTTGCATCACATATCCAATTCGTTTAGCTCGTTCTCTTATAGACATTGGTTCTAAATCTACGCCCTCTAAAACAATTCTTCCTGCATTTACCTTCTCAAATCCACAGATTAACTTTGAAAGAGTACTCTTTCCCGCACCATTCTTACCAACAATGCTAATCATTTCTCCTTTTCCTACGGTAAAGGAAACATCCTTAAGATTTAACTTCCCAATTTCATAGCCAAAATAAATATTCTGAACTTCTAAAAGTGGTTCATATTCTTTCTGTTCTATTGGTCTATCAAATTGTTCAAACCAATTACGTACTCGTTCTTTATGAACTTCATGTAACATAAGAGAATCAATCTTATCCGATTCCATAGTTGCTGTTAATACTACTTTCGCATATTTTAATGCCGTAATGTAGAACGGTTCTCGAATGCCATGCTTAATTAGCAAATCACTTGCAAGTAATTCTGGTGTAGTCTTATTAGCTACAATTCTTCCATTGCTCATTAAAATAATACGATCTACATCTTTATGAAGAACATCTTCTAAGCGATGTTCTATAATCACCATGGTTGCATTAGTGTCTTTTTTTATCTTATCAATTAATTCAATAGTCTGCTTACCTGTAGCAGGATCTAGGTTGGCAAGTGGTTCATCAAATAAAAAGATTTTCACTTGATCCACCATGATACCAGCCAAACTAACTCTTTGCTTCTGTCCACCTGACAATTCAAAAGGTGCTGACTCTAATAACTCCTTAGTGTTCGTCTGTAATGCCACATGCTTCACAAGTGGAACCATCTCCACATGTCTTTTACAATCATTTTCTGCCGCAAAGGCAATATCTTCTCCCACAGTTAATCCAATGAATTGTCCATCTGGATCTTGCAAAACTGTTCCTACCATTTTAGACAGTTGAAAAATACTTTTTGTTTTCGTCTCATAACCATCTATTGTTAAGGACCCAATACTTTCTCCTTCGTAACGAAAAGGAATTAATCCATTTAAGCAATTGGTAATAGTGCTTTTCCCAGAACCTGACGCACCAATAATAAGCACTTTTTCACCTTGCTTAATCTCAAGATTAATGTTGTAAAGTGTTGGCTTTGCTTGTGCATTATATTGAAATTGATAATTCTTAAATGAAATAACTGATTGGCTCATGAATATCTCCTAATCTACTGTAAGGGAACCTTTTTTTGTTCTAGTTTTTGCATAAGCAACTGCAAGTATACCACCTACTACTGCACTCGCCACAAAATTAATAATTGTTGCTGTTACACTTTGTGCCAATAATTTACTAGCTGGCTCTGCATAGATTAGAATATCTAATCCTGGTGCAACTACTAACCAAGCTAATGCATTCCCTGCCAAGCAAGCAATCCCATAAGTAATGATTTCTTTCTTACCGAATACACCTACTTCCATATCAATGTTTTTCGTTAAAAATCCTATAAGTACACCGACTACTGCACTCGCAAGAATCCAACTCCACCATGGACTACCACCCCAAGAAAGATCTATTAAAGTATGTCCAATTAATCCTATTAATCCACCTGCAATCGGTCCATATAACATGGCAAATAATGCAAGTAATGCATACTGAATAGTCAGATTAGTATTGGGTACTCCTGTAGGAATAGCCGCAAAACGTCCAACCACAAAGAAAAGGGCTGATCCAATTCCAATGGCTACTACTGTTTTAATTGATAATTTGTTCATTATAAGTCTCCTCCATATTTCAATTGTTTATACTCAATGCTTATAATTCTACATGATTCGACAATTTGTGTCAATGTATTTCCTATTATTTCACAAGGAAATCTCTAAAATTCTACCTATTCATCAAAATAGGCTACAAACAGCTTATGCAAGCCACTTGTAGCCTATCTACTAATCTTCTATAAAGCCATTACACCATCTTCTGGTGGTTCTCTATCCTCTAAGCCGTCTTCTAGTGGCGTAGGGGGTAATGCAGGTTCTCCTATATCAGGTTGTTCTTGCAATAAGTCTCCCTCTATACCTTCCCCTAAAGAATTCCCTTGTCCTTCTTCTAAATATTCACCTAATTCTTCCTCTAATGACTCTAAATCTGGCATAACCAATACTTCCCCTTCTGCTGGTATGTAATTAGTCATTCCTACCATTGTAATCGTAGCTTGTTGCCCTCCCGCTCGTACATTCATCTGTAAACTGGTAATATTAGTTAACCAAATTGATGGAACTTCAAACATAAAGTATCCACTCATCTGTTCCCCAGGTTCTAATGTCTCTTGTAGCATTACCATATCCCCTTGGAAAATAGTTACCATATTTCTAATTCCCACATTACCATTTACCGCTAATGTTGCAATCATATTCTGCGTGAAGAAATCCACCTCTCTCGCTTCTTGTGTGGAATTAACCATTTGATATACTACCGCTACCAATTGATTCCCTTCCTTGGCCGAAACACCAAGCCCATCTCTCGTCTCATACTGACTCATAATCTGATATTCATGTAACATTAAGGTCACACCATTCATTGGTAAAATATCTGCAAGATTCGTAATTACAGGAATCACCACTTCCTCTTCTTCTAGTTCATCTTCTTCTAATTCACTCTCTTCTAGTTCACCCTCTTCTAGCTCATCCTCTTCTAGCACTTCCTCTTCTTCTATTAAATCGTCCAAAGAAACGGTTAGAAGTCTACTCTTTGAAGCAGAATGATAATCTAATACTACACTAGCTAAATAACTTGCCACCTTATCATTATCTTCCTTAGATAAGTCAGGCATTGGAGAGGAACAACCAACTAATGTCGTCATTACCATTGTCATAATCATTGTTAGAATTTTAATTTTTTTCATACAAAATCTCCCATCTGTTAAAGTTATACAAACTTTTCAAACTATATTCTACCATTTTCTCTTATATAGTGCAAGAATTTGTTGCTATTTGTCAGGATAAACTTATAAACTGTTATTCTAACTAAAACAATGCCCTTGTTATTTTTTTGCTGTAACCAAATAATCTTGTTATTGCTTCTGCATTTGCTTCTCTACTACAAATATAGAAACGTGTTTTTTCCTGTTTACTTCCATCCATTTACATTTCCAAAGATTGCAAAAAAAGTAATCATAATGACATCAACTAGTAAATGTTTTACGTAAGCTTCCTTACGATAATCTGTCACAGTATCTGCATATTTTTTAATTTTATAAGTTTATCCTAGATGATTTTCACCAAAATTAATTTTCATTAATCTATCAATGATATGCTCCATTTGAGGATATAACTTTAAAATATCTTCTTTTGATTTTTGCTCAGCAATTAAATTTAGGATGTTGATAAAAATTATTTCACTTCTTTTCACTCCTTGTTCTAACCGTTGCAATATATTGTACATATTCTGCTAATGTCTTACATTGATTCATTCATGCTTGGTTATAACCTTCATTAATATTGAGAACCAATACTTTTAATTCTAGATTCCACTCTTCCTTATGCGTATAGGCTGATGATAAATTCTGATAACTTCGCTCTGCCACTTTCTTGCTACCATTGTAAAATACTACAAAGTGTGGATTAGGTAATTCTATCACTTTACTTCCATATATGTTCTTATGTGCAATCATACTAGCATATAAATTGGCAATATATAACAAATTCCGTAAAGGCATATTTCCATTCCATGTAGATTGATGTTCATATAGGGATAAGTTTCCATCCATTATAAAAGAAATATCATTCTTCATGGTCATATAGATCACATTTTCTAATGTATTCACTTCTAAATCTTCTACATTAGTATATTTCGTTCCTCTCATTGCATTATAAAGAGAGAGTAGTTCTTCTTTCTTAGAAAATAACATGCGAAAGAGTCCATCTTTATAAGTTCTATTATAGTTCGTTTCTTCCATATTTCCTCCTTGGTTTCTTAATACTTACTCTTAGAATAAGTATACAAATATTGCAAAGAGGTGTCTGTTCACTCCTCTTTGCTAATCAATTCTGCTAGGTCATTCCTAATTGCATAAGTGAGTGTTATTCAGACAGATCTGTCAGGATGAAACGATATTTCATATCATTTCAATAGAATGTTAGACTCTTCTTTTCCCATGTTTTCGTAGAAAAGTATGCTTTCTTTCATCATAACATACTTTTTTAGTAGGAACAAGATGGAAATTCAAGAACCACCAAAATCAATTTTCATTACTCATTAATCTATCAATGATATGCTCCTTTTGAGGATATAACTTTAAAATATCTTCTTTTGATTTTTGCTCAGCAATTAAATTTAGGATGTTGATAAAAATTGTTTCACTTCTTTTCACTCCCTGTTTAATTCCCCGTTCCATTCCCTGCTCAATTCCACTCTCTAATCCCTCATCATGTCCATCTTCCCATGCATCTGCACGCTCCATTGCCATATGTTCTTCGTAATCATATTCGAATAAGTTCATGTGTTTCACCTCA
>JAWXVF010000078.1:0-12016 GCA_044425555.1 Eubacteriales bacterium | reverse complement strand
AGAAACCACTAGTGCAGGCGTATGTCATTGACCAAGTACGCGATAAAATGATTGGTGGAGAAGCCGCTATTGGCATTATCTATTCAGGTGAAGCCATCTACACGCAAAGAGAAAATAGTGATTTGGAATTTGTTATTCCAGAAGAAGGTACTAATCTTTGGCTTGATTCTTGGGTGATTCCCAAAAATGCTGCCAATGTAGAAAACGCTGAATTATTCTTAGATTTTCTATGCAGACCAGAGATTGCCTATATGAATTTCGATTATATCACTTACTCTACACCAAATACTTCTGCTAGAGAATTAATTGAAGAGGAAGATATTCGTAACTCAGAAATTGCTTTTCCCGATTTATCACAATATAGTAACATGGAAACTTTCCAATATTTAGGGGAAGAGGCAGACGAACTCTATAATAATTACTGGAAAGAAGTCAAATCTAATTAACACATTCCAATTCTATTACAAGGAAAACATTTTCCTTGTAATAGAAATATAAGCATAGAAAGGACTTCGCACATGAAACGTATCATACCTTACTATATTCATTCGAACACTTGTGGAGTCACCATCTATGACTATCTAAAATCTCAAGGTTATTCTAATCCTTGTATCACCACTTTAAAAAAAACAAATCATAGTATTTGCATTAATTCTCGCTGGGAATACATGAATTACCGTTTACAAGACGGAGATTGTCTTACCGTTACTATCAATGAAACTAATTCTTCTACTACGATTCTACCACGAGAAATACCTTTATCTATTGTCTACGAAGACGAAGATATTCTAGTAGTAAATAAACAAGCGAATCTTCCCATACATCCTTCCATGAATCACTACGAAGATACCTTGGCCAACGGTATTATGCACTATTTTCACAAGCAACATATACCCCATACCTTTCGTTGTATGAATCGCATTGATAAGGACACCACAGGTCTAGTATTGCTGGCCAAGCACTTTGTCAGTAGTTCTATTCTTAGTAAGCAAATACAAGGGAATACGGTAAAGCGGGAATACCTTGCCATTATATCAGGCACACCTACTCCACTAGTAGGAACTATCAACGCACCTATTGGTCGTGTCGCAGATTCTTCCATAGAACGAGAGGTTCAAGATACAGGTGAAACAGCTATTACTCATTACGAGACTCTGCAATCTAACGAAAAATACTCCCTTATACGATTACGTCTTGAAACAGGTCGTACTCACCAAATTCGTGTTCATATGCAATGGATTGGACATCCCCTTCTAGGAGATACCCTCTATCATCTAGATGAGTTTAACTCCCCTCTTTCTAGGCAAGCTCTACATTCCTCTAGATTATCTTTTCTCCATCCTATTAAAAACGAAGCATTCTCCTTAGTCGCACCTTTACCTAATGATATGAAAAAGGTTCTTAGAAATCTTCTCTAAGAACCTTTTTATTGCACATTTCTTATACGTTACTTCAATAACTAACTAGCTTGAAAAGAATCACAAGCTGTTTGTTTCGCACTAGATGCTCCACGTCCACTCACTTCTATAGTTGTTGCACGACAAGTACACTCTTTATTATGCTTACAATCTGTTGCGTCACAAGTAATCTGAATGGCGTGTTTCGCCTTTTTAAGAGAATTGCTTACAGAGCCTTCCTTTTTCTCTTGAAAACTTCCACAACAAGTATCGTCTTCACAGCAAGCTTGACTTCCTGATACATTAATGGTACTTTTACAACAACACTCCTCTTGATTATGACAACAAGTATTGGCATGACACTTTAATTCTGTCATTCTAATCTCCTCCATTTCACTTCATGGTTTATTTATAGATTATATTGTACGTAACTGTCATTATTTTGATAAAAATAAGACAATACAATAGACAGAGATTATTATAAACATTTGTGCCTTTTATATGCTGTAAAATATTTCCAATTTATTTTATTACCATTTCTATATGATTATTTCTATAGCTTATTTCTTTGTTTCTTCTTCTATTAGCTCTTCTCGAATTTCCCTGGTACGAATCTCTTTAGAGATGGCATCTATAAAAGTTTCTATGGCTTGTTGTCCCTCATCGCCCGCAAATCGACTTCTTACAGACACCGATTGCTCTGCTTCCTCTTTCTCTCCTACCACTAACATATATGGTACTCTAGCAAGTCTTGTTTCACGGATTTTTTTGCCAATTTTTTCTGCACGGTTATCCACTGTTACAAGAATTCCATGTTCTTGTAACTGAGATTCCACTTTTCTAGCGTAATCAATGTATTTCTCAGAAATCGGTAGAACACGTACTTGTTCTGGACACAGCCAAGTTGGGAATTTACCTCGATACTTTTCAATTAACCAAGCAAGGGTTCTCTCGTAACATCCCATAGAAGTTCTATGAATAATAAATGGACGGACTTTTTCTCCCTTTTCATCCACATAGAACATATCAAATTGTTCTGCGATTACAGCATCCCATTGAATAGTAATCATGGTGTCTTCCTTACCATACACATTTCTTGCTTGTATATCTACTTTAGGACCATAGAATGCTGCTTCCCCTTCTTCTTCCCGAAATGGAACTTCTAATTCCTCTAAAATCGTACGAAGAGCATCTTGGGTTTCCTCCCAAACTGTTGCATCACCCACATACTTCTCTTTATTATTAGGATCCCATTTAGAAAGGCGATACGTTACCTCATCTGATACTCCTAAAGTATCTAAACAATACTTTGCAAGATCAAGACAGCCTTTGAATTCTTCTGCCATTTGATCTGGACGTACAATTAAATGACCTTCTGATATAGTAAATTGTCGTACACGAGTCAGTCCATGCATTTCACCCGAATCTTCATTACGAAATAGAGTAGACGTTTCTCCATAACGAATCGGTAAGTCACGATAAGACTTCTGACTATTTCTTATATACATAATATTGGAATGGACAGGTCATAGGACGCAAAGCAAAGACTTCCTTGTCTACTTCTTCATCTCCTAATACAAACATTCCCTCTTTATAATGATCCCAATGACCAGATATTTTATACAAATCGCTCTTTGCCATAAGTGGTGTCTTAGTTCTAACGTAACCTCGACGTTCCTCTTCATCTTCTACCCAGCGTTGCAAGGTCTGAATGATCTTAGCACCTTTTGGCATAAGCAGCGGAAGCCCTTGTCCAATTACATTCACTGTAGTGAACAATTCCATCTCGCGACCTAATTTATTATGATCACGACTCTTAATCTCTTCTAAATAGATTAAATACTCTGCTAATTCATCTTTCTTATAAAAAGCTGTTCCATAGATTCTTGAAAGCATTGCTCTATCAGATTCTCCTCTCCAATACGCACCTGAAGAAGAAATCAACTTAAATGCTTTCAGATTCTTCGTACTCATTAAGTGTGGTCCTGCACATAAATCTACGAATTCTCCTTGTTGATAAAAAGAAATCTTCGCATCTTCTGGTAAATCTTCTATTAATTCTACTTTATATGGTTCTTCTTTCTCTTTCATTAAGGCTATTGCTTCTTCTCGTGGCAATTCAAATCGTTCTATTTTATGTGCTTCTTTCACAATTTTCTTCATTTCTTTCTCTAGTAAATCTAAATCCTCTCTAGAAAAAGGTTCATGTTCGAAGTCATAGTAATATCCATTTTCAATAGATGGTCCTATGGCTAACTTCGCTTCTTTAAATACTCTCTTTACCGCTTGTGCTAATATATGAGACATGGTATGTCGTAAAGTATCAAGTCCCTCTGGATCGTTATTTGTTACAATACTTAAATCACAATCTTCTGTAATCATAGTACGTAAGTCACATACCTGTTGATTCACTACTCCTGTAGTAGCTGCTCGACCTAATCCTTCACTAATATCATTGGCTACTTCTAGAATAGTCTTTGCTTCTTGGTATTCCTTTACGGATCCATCTTTTAATGTAATCTTCATCACAATCTTCCTCTCATAACTGCATTATCTATTATTTTTCTATTTGTTAATACGCTATTTACTCGTCTTCTTCCCTAATACCTCATTACGATAAGCGTTAGCTGAGATACCATTTTGTTTCTTAAACACTCTCGAAAAATGTGCCATATCAAGAAACCCTACTTCTTCTGCAATATCACCAATTCTTAGAGAAGGGTCTTTTAGTAATTCCTTGGCGTGTTGAATACGTACGCCATTTAAGATTTCGGAAAAATTTTGTCCCATATGACGATTTAATAACTTACTTAAATGCCACTGACTTACGTAAGTTTCTTCTGCAACGTCAATCAGCTTTAGTTTTCTTGTATAATTAGCTTCAATATAGGTAAGTGCATTTTTTACTATAAAGCTATTAGATTCTGATTCTACCGTAAATTTTACTTGTGTACCTTCTTGTTCTTCAAGTGGTTGTGTAGTAGGAGTTGCTTCTTCTACAACCTCTAACTCTTTTAGAGCATCTACCATGGTTTTTACTGCTTCTTTTAATTCATTCATCTTTGATGGTTTTAGTAAAAATCTCGTAACTCCTAAGCGAATAGCTTCTTGTGCGTAATCAAAATCGCGATACCCTGTTAAAATAGTAATCTGAATTCTAGGATACTGTGCCTTAATCGCTGCAATCATCTGTAGTCCATCTAATTCTGGCATAGAAATATCTGATATAATTAAATCTGGTTGTTTCTTTGAAATTAAATCTAATGCCTCTTTTCCACTACTAGCTGTGCCTACTACTTTACAATCATACTCTTCCCATTTAATACTTTTTCTTAATCCTTCTACAATAATTGGTTCGTCATCAACAATAAATACTTTATACATAATTTTCTTCTATTATCCTTCTATAATTTTCTAATCGTACATTTCTATCTATTCTATTATACCAAATGGTTCGTATGATTACTAGCGTTGTAAGTATTTTTTTATAGACAAACGCAATTAATCTTGACCTTTATAATAAGAAGTGTTACTATTTGAATAAATGTTTCTAAAAACCAAAAAATAAGAGGTGTATTCAAATGAGTAAAAATTTTAACGATTTAGTTTCCAAAGTAAACGAATGTAGTGTAAAAACGGTTGCAGTATCCGTTGCCCAAGATCAAGCTGTATTAGAAGCTGTCAAGGCTTGTAAAGAGCGTAATATTGCTAATGCTATTTTAGTTGGTGATGAAGTTAAAATCAAAGAAATTGCAAATTCCATGAATATGGATTTGTCAGATTATGAGATTATTCACGAAGCGGACGAGTATACAGCAGCCTTAAAAGCTGTTGAATTAGTACATAATAAGAAAGCTGATATGTACATGAAGGGATTAATTGATACGAAATCTTTCTTAAAGAGCGTATTAGATAAGGAAGTCGGACTTCGTACAGGAAATCCCCTTTCTCATGTATGTGTATTTGAAGTAGCAGGAATTGACCATCTATTATTCTTATCAGACGTAGCATTTATTCCTTATCCATCCCTAGAGGACAAGCAACATATTATTGAAAATACAGTGGAGATTTGTCATGCTTGTGGTATTGCCAATCCAAAAGTTGCACCACTTGCTGCTGTAGAAGTTGTGAATCCCAAAATGCCTGAAACAGTAGATGCTCAAGCACTTACTAAAATGTCTGAAGAAGGTATCCTAAAAGGATGTGTAGTAGACGGTCCATTATCATTCGACTTAGCTATTGATCCAGAAGCTGCTATACACAAAGGCACTACAGATCGTAAAATCGTTGGAGATGCGGACGTATTGTTATTCCCAGATATTCACTCTGGAAATATCACCTATAAATGTCTAGTACATACAGCCAAAGTAAAAAATGGGAATATTATGACAGGAACTTCAGCACCAGTTATTCTTACTTCACGTTCTGATGATTTCGAAACAAAAGTAAACTCTATTGCTCTTGCAGCTGTGGTTGCAGAGTCAATGAACAAAGCATAGGAAGGAAGAGCGTTATATGTCAATTAAAAGTTTAATTATTAATCCAGGTTCTACCTCAACAAAAATCGCTGTTTTTGAAGACGAAACTTTATTATTCGAGGAAACTCTACGTCATACTACAGAAGAGATCGCACAGTATGCAACTATTGCTGATCAAAAAGATTTTAGAAAAGCTATTATTACCGAATTACTTACTAAAAAAGAGTTTGCTATTCAATCTCTTGGAATGGTCGTTGGTCGTGGTGGTATGTTAAAACCTATTTCAGGTGGTACTTACCAAGTATCCGATGAATTGTTAAAAGATTTAATGGAAGGTCGCCAAGGACAACACGCTTCTAACTTAGGTGGTATTCTTGCAAGAGAAATAGCAGATTCTGTTGGAATCCCTTCCTTTATTGTAGATCCTGTAGTAGTTGATGAATTAACAGATATTGCTCGCTACTCTGGTATCCCTGAATTACCTAGAAAGAGTATTTTCCACGCCTTGAATCAAAAAGCTGTGGCGAAACGCTATGCCAGAGAAGTTGGGAAATCTTACGATTCCCTTAACTTAATCGTAGTACACATGGGTGGTGGTGTATCTGTAGGTGCTCATGCAAATGGTAAAATTGTCGATGTTAATAATGCCTTAGATGGAGAAGGAGCGTTTTCACCAGAGCGTGCTGGAACTGTACCAGCAGGCGATTTATTAAAACTATGCTTTAGTGGTGACTATACACAAGCAGAACTTTACAAAAAAATCGTCGGCGGTGGTGGACTTACTGCATACATGGGTACTAACGATGTGCGTGATGTGGTTGCTGCTGTTGCAAAAGGTGATCAAAAAGCAATCGAACTATTAGAAGCGTTTAATTACCAAATTGCAAAAGATATTGGTGCTATGGCCACTGTACTTAAAGGCAAGGTTGACCAAATCATCTTAACTGGTGGAATTGCTTACAATCCAGATGTAAACAATGGAGTGAAAGAACGTGCAGGATTTATTGCAGACTTTACCATTTATCCTGGAGAAGACGAATTACTTGCTCTTACACAAGGTGGTTTACGTGTTATGAACAAAGAAGAAGAAGGTATGATCTACTAAAGAAGATTATGTAGCGAATTCTAATCATAGATAGAACGTTATAGAAGAGAAGAGGAATGGTTATCAACCATTCCTCTTCTCTATTTCTTTATTTCTTTAGCTTTTCATCAACTGTACTCTACTCATCTATAATACGAAAAACTATTCTAACTTAAATTTCTGAATAGCATCATGCATCATAGTCGCTTGTCCAGATAATTCTTCAGAAGTAGCTGCCGATTCTTCACTTACAGCAGAATTCGATTCTACTACATTAGTAATCTCACTTACTCCTTCTCCAATTTTTTCTACTGCTGATACTTGCTCATTAGATGCTACCGCAATTTCACCTAAAGTTTCAATAAATCCATTTACTTCCTCTGTTACATTTTTTAATTCTTCTGCTGTTCCAATTGCAATTTCATATCCAACTTGCACTGCACGTGTGGAATTTTCAATTAATTCAGTCGTATTTTGTACTGCTTCACTCGTACGAGAAGACAAGTTTCTTACTTCATCTGCTACTACTGCAAATCCTTTTCCAGCTTCACCTGCTCTAGCAGATTCAATTGCTGCATTTAATGCCAATAAATTCGTTTGGAATGCTATTTCTTCAATCGTTTGAATTATGTCTGTAATTCCCTTGCTAGTTGCTTCAATATCCTTCATAGCAACCATCATTTCATCCATTTTCTTATTACTATCACCTAATTCTAATGAAATCTTCTTAGCAACCCCATTCGTCTTAGTAACACTATTTGCATTTTCTTGAATCTTTCTAGTAATCTCTTGAATAAAATCATTTAATTCATTAATACTCTCTGATTGTTTCATAGAACCATCAGCTAAACTTTGTGCGCCAATTGCTACTTGATTAGATCCTTCTGTTACTTGTGCAACTGTTCCTTTTAGCGAATCTAATGTACCAGTAATTAAATTGGTAAATTGACTAGTAGACGTTTGAATTGCTTGGAATTCCCCTAAGAACTCTAAATCACTTGTTCTTGTAAAATCGCCTTTTCCAAACGAATCTAAATTATCTCGTATTTCTTGAATATAAATCGCCAAATTTCTCATGGTCGTTCTTAGATTATCACACAACTCACCGATTTCATCATCACTTTCATAGGTAACATCATGACTTAAGTTACCTTTTGACATTTCTAATACCGCTTCATTTAATTCTTCCAATGGTTTTAAATTAACACGTACCGTTTTCCCACACACTAGAAGAGAAATCACTAATGAACCAAGTATTAATGTTACTAATACAACAATTAATACTACTGTATTTTGTAAGAATTCTGACTGATTAATCCCAGCTACCATAACCCATCCAAGGCTTTCAATAACACCCACAGAACCAGTACGAGTTGTACCATTTAATTTGTAAGTAATTAACTCTCCTGTTGGATTTTGTAATTGTTTCTCAAATTCATCGCCCGAAATACCTGTTGCAGCATATCCTTGACCAATGTATGTTTCATTATAATGTGCGATAACTTCACGGTTACTATCCATAACCCATGTTCCACCAGTATCTCCTATAGTGGAAATCAATTGTGATACAAATGAGGTTGGAATATTTACTACTACACAACCAAGTACGGAACCATTTGTATCAAATACTGGTGATGCTGTTGAAACCACTCTTGTATTATTCTGACTCTGTACATATGGTGTGGTAATAATTGTTTCTTTCTTAGTAACAGCTTCATAGTAAGAGCGATCTGTTACGGTGTCTCTTGTAGATATAGTACCATCAGACATAATATAATTGTCTTCTGCAACACTTAATACAGTTATATTGACAACGCTCCCCTGATATGTATCTACTACTTCGTGTAACTCTTCTAATACATTATCTATATTAGTATTCTTCTCCATAGGATATGATTTGCTACTTTGTTGTAACAATGATTGAATGCTTTTGTTAGCAGCTAATACTTCTGCTGTAGTAAAATAGGCATCCATATTTGTTTCAATAGTGGAAGAAATATTGGCAACTACTTCTGATAGATATTTTTCTTCTGATGCATTCATTTGTGTGGAACCGTATGCTGAGATAATAATAATTACCAATACGTTAATTGCCACCATGATTGCTGTCAGCTTTGTTACTACTTTTCTAGATAATGAGTTTCTTTTGTCCTTCATGCTAAAGTTCACCTCTTCGTATAATATTTTGTTTTCTCTTATTCTCTTAACGAGCCTTATCATAATATCATATTCTACATAAAGGAACAATGTATATACTTGTGTTTTGCTCCGTAAGATTGTACTTTTTTACATACAATTTTTATGGTTTTTATAATTTTATGATTTTTTTGT
Organism: Eubacteriales bacterium; assembly: GCA_044425555.1. Lineage (GTDB taxonomy): Bacteria > Bacillota > Clostridia > Lachnospirales > Lachnospiraceae > JAWXVE01. The sequence continues at coordinate 2,726 of JAWXVF010000078.1, read as the reverse complement.
GTGATTTTGCCTTTTTATTACACAACTACTATATTATGAACTATTGTATGATTTTTAATAAGAAAAAACTACGGAATCTCCTTAAGGTAGAAACCGTAGTTTTCTTATATTACCATACACTTTATAATAGTAGATTTATTATTTTGCTGCATTCTTCACTTGTGCTGTTAATTCTGGCACAATCTTAGTCAAATCACCTACGATACCATAATCAGCAACATCAAAGATTGGTGCTGTTTCATCTTTATTAATTGCAATAATCACATCTGATTCTTCCATACCAGCTAAATGTTGGATAGCTCCAGAGATACCAACTGCAATGTATAAGTTTGGACGAACTGTTTTACCTGTTTGACCAACTTGTACTTCTTTTGTTTGCCATCCAGCATCTACTACTGCACGAGAACAACTTACGATTCCACCTAAAGCACTTGCTAATTCTTCTAACATCTTGAAGTTTTCAGCAGATCCTACTCCACGACCACCTGATACAAGAATGTTCGCTTCCATAATGTCTGCAACTTCTGATACAGATTTAATGATTTCTACGATTTCTACGTATTTTTCATTTGGTGTAAAGTCAAGTTTCATTTCTACTACATTCGCTTTTGCACCTGCAATTTTGTCAATTTTCTTCATAACCCCTGGACGAACAGTTGCCATTTGTGGACGAAAATCTGGACAAGCAATTGTAGCGATTGTGTTACCACCAAATGCTGGACGTGTCATTAATAGCTGATTGTGTTTTTGTTCTTTATTAGGCATTTTATTCACAGGGAAATCACCTACTTCTAATAACGTACAATCTGCTGTAAGCCCTGTATGCACTCTAGCTGATACACGAGGTCCTAAATCACGACCGATTGCTGTAGCACCTACTAAAAATACATCTGGTTTGTATTCATTGATTACAGATGCTAAGGCATGTGTATAAGGTTCTGTTCTGTAATCTTTTAATTCTTTATCTTCTACTACGATTACTTTGTCTGCACCATATGCAGCAAGTTCATCAGCAAGTCCTTTAACATTATCACCTACTAATACTGCTGTTACTTCTGTGCTTAATTCCTTTGCAAGTCTTGTCCCTTCACCAATTAATTCAAATGCGATTGGATTCAATACGTTCTCTACTTGTTGGGCAAAGACAAATACTCCTTTATATTGTTCACTCATTTTATTCACCACACTTTTCTCTATTTTATATGATATGTTTCTCTTGTAATTTACCTACAATATAGCTTGCTGCTTCATCTGCTGAGTCAAGGGTTACTTTTTCCCCTTTTCCTTTTCTCACTTTGTCAGATGCACGTGCAATTTGAGTTGGAGATCCTTTTAATCCAAGATCAGAATCTAATACATCGATTAATTTGTCTCTACCCCATACAGTAATCTCTGCCTTGTAAGCATCAAATATACCACCTGGTGTCATGTAACGAGCTTGATTTAATTCAGCTAATGCAGTTACAAGACAAGGCATTTTACATTTTAACACATGGTAGCTATCGTCATATTGACGTTCTACCACAACACTATCACCTTCTACTTTAATAGCTTGTGCATAAGAAATAACAGGAATATTTAAGTGTTCTGAGATTTGTGGTCCAACTTGTGCTGTATCTCCATCAATCGCTTGACGTCCTGCAATAATTAGATCGTATTCAATGTTTCTAATTGCACCAGCTAATGTTTGAGAAGTAGCCCATGTATCAGCTCCACCCAACACTCTATCTGTTACAAGAATTCCTTTGTCAGCACCCATAGCAATTGCTTCACGCAATACTTCTTCTGCTTTTGGAAGTCCCATAGTAATAACGGTTACTTCTGCTCCGTTTTCGTCTTTAATTCTAAGTGCCGCTTCTAACCCAGCTTTATCATCTGGATTCATAATGGTAAGCATTGCACCTCTGTCTAATGTACCGTCTGGATTGAATTTAACGCCACCCTTTGTATCAGGTACTTGTTTAATACAAACAACAATTTTCATTGTATTTTCTCCTTCATTCTATCATTATTATTCTAAGAATCATGCTATTTCAATGGTAATTAGCTTAAAATATTTGCTGCGATTACCATTTTTTGTACTTCACTTGTACCTTCGTAGATTTCTGTAATCTTAGCATCACGCATCATACGTTCTACGTCATACTCTCTTGTATAACCATATCCACCATGAAGTTGAACAGCCTTAGTAGTTACTTCCATAGCAACTTCTGCAGCATATAATTTTGCCATAGCTGCTTCTAATCCATAATTCTTTTTCGTAGCTTTTGCCATTGCTGCTTTATATACTAACAATTGAGCCGCTTCACATTTTGTAGCCATATCTGCCAATTGGAATTGTGTATTTTGTTGTTGTGCAATTGTTCTACCAAATTGTTTTCTTTCTTTTGTATAATTGATAGTAGCTTCTAACGCACCTTCCGCAATACCAAGAGCTTGTGCAGCAATACCAATACGTCCACCATCAAGTGTATGCATTGCAACTCCAAAACCTTTTCCTTTTTTACCAAGCATATTACCCACTGGAATTCTGCAATCTGTAAAGATTAATTCATAAGTAGACGATCCACGAATACCCATTTTCTTTTCTTTGGTTCCAAATGAAAATCCTGGTGTTCCTTTTTCTACAATAAATGCTGTGATTTCTTTCTTACTTCTTCCTCTAGCATCTGTAAGTACATCCGTAATTGCAAATACTACGTAAACATCTGCTACTTTACCATTGG
>JAWXVF010000077.1:0-12032 GCA_044425555.1 Eubacteriales bacterium | reverse complement strand
AGGAGCCTTTCACTCTACCAGAACCTTTATAATAAACAGGTCTGTCTACAATATCTACTCCCGGAATTTCTGCTGACACAACCATTTTTTCATCAATCTGTACAACTGTAAATAACGGTCTAACTGGAATTTCCATTTGCTTGCACTGTTCAGCCACTTTATGTTGTAAGTCTTGTACATCATAGACACCAACAATTGCAAAACCTTCTTTCTCAGCTAGCCCGAATACGATAGTGCCACCACCATCTTGGTTAGAAAAGCTTGAAAGTGTATCATATAATTTTGTAGGTGTGCCTTTTTCTGCTGCTTTCACCTCAATATACTGGGTTTCACAATTATATTTTTGAATAATTTCCACCAAACTAACTAAATCTTCTATTTGCATAATTCAATCCTCCTCAGTTTATATTCATATTATACTCATTTAAACCAAATTATACAAGAAATTAAACAAAATCAAAATTATTTTTTGCTTAATTTTCATTTAAACCAAATTTATAGTTTTTATTTTGCTTAATTTTGTATCTATATTTTATTTCTCATTTTACTTGCAAAACAAAATCTATCACGATTTTATTAAACTCATATGGTACATCCATATTTACGAGATGTCCAGCATTTTTAAAAACTATTTAAACCCGCAAGATACATAAATGATTTCTTAGGAAACCTAATATTCATTTGATAAAATGCGTCTTGTGCTTGTGGCGTATAGGCTGAAATCAATTTATTGCTTTGTGCAAACCATTTGATTGAAAATAAAGCCTTTAACATCATAAATCCTTGTGCTGCTCCGTTTTCTTTCTGCATAGATACATCAAAATTGTTTATATCATAACCACCAAAACAAGCAATAGAAGATACCATTTCGGAAATATAATAACACATAGGTGTTGAATTTATTTTTTTGCTAATCATATTGATAACACATCTCCATTTATTATATAAAATATGTTCATTCTTATTTAAATCCCGTAGCTTCGTAATTAGATTTCTTAGCTTACTTAAACGACTTACAATTAGGTATACCGTGCAATGCTCATAATAGGTGCTACTCTATCTCAAATTCAGCATAGTAAGTCTGTTCTTCGTAATTTCCTGCCTCAACCCAATCCATAATAGATTTACCAATTCTGTATGTGCCACTTGGCAGTTTACCATACAGCCATTCCCAATCTACTTTCCATTGAGTTGTACCATCAAGATTTACGCTCCACCCATCACTAGTCCAACCAACATCATACTCCTGTGGTATGTACTCAACCTTTTCCCAACGATTATTTTCATATACTTGTAGCCAATAGGGAGAACCTGTCATAAGTTCGCCTTGCTGCTCTCCATCTGCCTGTTCACAAATGATGGTAAGTCCAGTAGGGGTAACATCTGAGGCTGTAAATGTGATCCCCCAGTCCTTTGGTTCTGCAAGGGAATATGTTTCTAACTCATTGAAATTTGGTAGTGATGGATTTTGCACTTCATACCATATATCATCAACTATAACATATCCTTTTTCGCCAAAGTCTGCATACGAAAATGCTATCTTATCAGCAACAATAAATTCATAACTGCTCCAACCATCACTTTCTGACGGATGTTCACCCTTGTCAAATGAAACTTCCTTTAACTCTAGGGATGAAGACCATTCCAAAACAGTACGAATAGAACTATCACCGATTTCATATTCTTCTGAACCTACATAAAACTCTTTGACCTCAAGCGAACCATATTCCGCCACTTTCAATGGGTATGGTGGTTCTGGCATCTCCCAAAGTTCACTAATTGCTGTTGTGTTACTATTACACCCTACAAGTGCCATTACCATTATCAAGATAAGACTTAAACTCAATATTTTCTTCATTGTATTTCCTCCATTCAATTACTAAAGGGTATATAAAATATGTTTATTTATTCTCAAAGTACAGGTACTTCGGGATTAGACTTCTTTTACTCTCTAAACCTATTGAAATACTCTACCAAGAGTTGTGCTCATAATATCCCAAAGTTAACAGGTGGCTATAAATTGATATTCATTAGGAATATCAAAAACATTGCCGAATGCTTTTAAGGTGAAAGTATTATTTTCATAACAAAACACTACCTCACATTGATTGCAATCTACAGCACTCCAATAATCCAGAACAATTTTATTCTGTTCTTCAATATAAATCACATTTAACTCATAGTCAGAAAAATTTTTGTAATATTTTAAAACCATATTATCCATAGCTCCTATATTATGGATAATCAGAAGAATAAATTCTTTTAGTTCGTCGAGTTTATTTACTTGTTCAAAATCTAAAGCAAAGTCTATATAATAATCTTTGTTGCTAGAAATAGTAATAAATCCGCCATCTTCTTTTTTTGGATCTTTTACTATAGCAAGCTTGCTTTCATCAGAGATAAACTTAGATATATCTCCGTATCTATTGAATTGTGAGTAATTCTGTTGAGTAGAGTGCGAAACAGACTGTCCATCCTTTTTCTTTGTTTTATGGTGTCGTAAAAATAATAATAACAAGTTTATTGCAATAATTAAAAATATAATATCCATTAATTCACCACCTAATATAAAATTTATTCAATCGCTCAAAAATTACAACTTCTTGAATGGTTTTATTTTGCGTATAGCAATAGAGAAAGTATTGCCATACAGGTGTTGCTCATTTTATTCTATTACCATTTTTATCAAAGTTTTTTCGTAACGCTCTTTCAGTAGGGAAGATTGAACCTATTAAAAGAAACATTTGAACGACTTCAATAATCAATCCAAGATTACCAATAGTGTCTTTGGATTTTCCTATTACAAAAAACATCAATAGGACCGATAATAACAAAATTTTTCCTGTATTATACCAAATTTTCCCGCAATAATTATGTGCAAACTGCCATGTTTCTTTATTTTTCATTGACATAGAAGTTCTATAACCAAATACCATATTTATCTCTTTAGATGCTGATTTGATAAAATATTTACCGAAACCTATCATGGTTATAGGAATAAGCAAAAGCATTATTACCATAAAAATCCAAAATCCCATACAACAACCTCTCTTTCTATTGTATAAATAACCTCACATCTTCAAGATGTGGCTTTTTTCTAATCATTATACCAAAACTTTTCACAAGAAGTCTATTGATAAAACATACAAACACTGACAAATTCTACAACGATGTTGGTTTCACTCGCTCTTTAGTAGACTTTTTTAATATCTTCTCTTTCTTCTTCCAATATCTTTTGTACCTTTTCAGCACTACCAATTTCCTGTTTTAATTCCTTTCGTTTCCACTCGCATAATGAAATATCCCGCACAAGAGAACTGTGTTCCTTTTTCCAATCGGATACATTGATTTTCCCTTTTTCATTTGCATACTTTTGCAAAGAATTTGCAATTGGTCATTTATTTTTCCTTGTGCTAAAGTCTGTAACAACTCTCATAGTAACTTAGAGTGGAACAAACAGAACACCTAAATTAAATCAAGTTAATTATTCCTATTAACCCAAACATTCCAAAACCTAAACTAGGCATTACAATTCCTGGAAGCTCATAAAACCATTTCAGATATATTTTTCTTGAAATCACTCCTATCAGTAAAAACACAACTGGATTTAACATTACAAACCACGTTGGAACATCAAGTAAATTATTTAATATGCAATATATTATTATTCCTGTTGGTAATAAGATAATAATACTATAAAGTAATCCAAACACTACTATTATAGCTGAAGCCACTTCATTTAGAGTATACTCTGCTAAATCATTATCGCCTTTTGATAATACTGCTTTATAAATAATCGGATTAATACATATCATGCTGTGTACAAAGAAACCAGTCATAGCTGTTAATATTGCAACCAAAATCAAAATTTCTGATAAAAAGAAATTTGATGTAGCAATTTGATTTCCCAACGAATAAACTCCTATACCAATCATAAATGAACCCATACATCCAAATACGATCGATACTTTAAATCTCCAGTTAGACATTTTTACCCAATTCGATTCTATGAATTGGGAGTTTCCTACCTTAACATTGTCTTTTCCTTTTAAATCAAGTAACAGATCACCAATCGCACAAAAAATTCCACCTAATAATCCAATAATTGAATACACTAAATTTAACTCCATATTAATACCTATACCTTTCTCTCCGTCTTTCTACTTTTGGTCAACAGTACAAAGATTATATTGATAATCCCTTATTTTAACAATTTTACCATGCAATTCACCAAAAGTCATTAACTATATACACTAAAGAATTCTATCGTTCTAAAATACAATTGGTTGTGTTAAACGTTGTAACATAGCCACAGCACTCCACGCTGCCATATGAACTCTTTGATTGGTAACAAGTGCTACCTTTTTAATATGATTATAATAAGATTCATCAACAAAAACTCCCATAGTAAGTAAGATTATATCTGCCCCTTTTTTAAGTATCTGCTCTGTATGCATAACAACAGCTTCTTTCGTTGCGGCTTCTACTACGTAATCTGGTTTCCCCTCCATAACTTCCTCTAAAGAATTGGTAATCATGCATGAAAGTTCCTCTGCTAATTCTTTATTTTTCTCAGAATTCTTGCACAAAATTCCATGTAAGGAAACCCCTTCCACTACACCACTATGTATCGCTCTTGCTATAATTGTTCCTAATCTTCCACATCCTAATACTACTACTTTTTTCATTTGCTACCTCCTCATAATTTATTCTATTTTTCATACTAACTATAGTAACATTAGTGCTAATACTCCATACATTTCAATCCCAAGAGTTTGTATCATAATAACCTCCAATCCGAAGCGTTAGCTAAGCAACCTGAGCAGAATCAAGGATAATCTGGATCAATTGTACTTGAAAGTATATAATCTACGTCAATGTTTGCACTTGCTAATGAATATTGGTATAATTTATGGAATTCCTTGTGTGCCCAATTATATATTTTTTTTGCATAGTTTTTTGCTCACTTTCTTATTTTTTATAGACTATTCTTAATTCTTTTTCAAATTCGCTCATGGTTTTTTGATCCTATTTTCTTGAATTATTATAACAAATTATGATAAAATACTCTGCATATATGAGTAGATTACTCTGTCTTATATTTTTCTTGAATACGTTTTTCTATGTCCTCTGTGGATGGCAACATATCTTCTAATTCTTTTGGTACTACTCCTGTTAACTTATATTCACTTATTCCCATAGGTTTTGACATATCTTTTAAAGCATATTCAGCAATCAAATTATTTTTTTCTCTGCATAACAATATTCCTATTGTAGGGTTATCTTGGCTAGTTCTTGCTCAATTTCTCTCTCCACCATATCGTCACGTAATTCTATAAAATCAAAAATATAGGGATCCTTCATGGTTTGTAACGCAAGTTCACTTTGTGGACTTGCTAATATGTCTACAAAATTAGAAATCTTTTCACTTTGACCTTGTCTTTCATATAAGTTAGATTGTATTTGGTGCAATAGTACATTCCTTGACCAGCCATTTTCCCTAACCTTATCTATATACCAGACTATCTCGTGATACTCTTTTATTTTATCAATAAGTAAGATATTATGTCCCCAAGGTATTTGTGCAACAGCCTGTTGCACAAATATAAAATCTTCAAATTTTTTTTGAAATTTAGCCATATACTTTAAATTTCTAACAGAATACCCTGTTGAATTAGGAAAATCTAACTTAATATCTTTTGCTAGATTTTCTATGAATTTATTTCCCCATGTACTATTTTCATTAATAACTTTACCAATATTCCAATACAGACATATTAACTCTTTATTAGCTCCTAATACTGCCTTATGCCTTGCTGCATATATTTCTTTTTTTATATTTCCAACAACTTCTATATATTCTTGACTATTCAAAAGCATATACTACACCTCTTTCTCAAAATACACTTCTTCTCAAATCTATCTACATCCTATCACTAATGCTTAACGTATCTGTAAGATTCACACTCATCATACATGCAGGAGTCCAAGCATCTATTGTTTTTACATACACTTGATACGTCCCCGTGGGAAACCAAACTGGTGTAAAATGTGTCCCTTGATAATATGTACTATAAAGATTATTCTTAAATTCAAAGGTAGCATAATAACCTCCAATAGGTTTCATAATATACTATCGCCATTGCACACGCCTATGAATCCTGCGTTGCATGTGTGTAAGTTTTTACGCTGTAATATGAACTGCATTCTCTTTAAAAGAATTAATAAGCCCAATTATTTTCTTCTGCTTAGAACTATCAAACAGCTTAATAAAGATAACTGGTTTATCAAATGGTGGTTTCATCAGCTCACCAATATTTTCAACATATCCATTTTGAACCACATAGTCAATTACTTTATTAACAAATACAATCTGCTGACTATTTAGATTTTCCGCACTAATAAACTCCGAGAAAACTTTCATAGCCGCTTCCTGTTCAAGCTTTGCCACCTTGCGAATCAACAAGCCAAATGGTGTATCGCCGAACTCTCTTTCATAGTCCGCTTTTGTTCCAAGTTCACTAGTAAGTATATTTTCTAGTGCAATATAGTCCCCTTGTTCAAGAACGATATTATTTCTTAGCTTCCATATTGCAAGAGCATCTTTATTTTGTTCAACATATCGATTTACTTTTAAGCGATAATCTTCAAAATCGTAAGCTGGATCAAGTGCCTGTCCTTCTGCTCTTTCTAACTCCACATCACTTAAATTCGTGTATATTTTCTGGCGTGTTTCTTTTTCTACGATGAATTTAATAAGATCCCTTAGTGCAACTCTAATTGTTTCAAACTCTCGAATACCAGCCTCACTCCAAAATTCATCCGTGTTAATAGACTTAATCGTTTCTAATTTCTCTTTCACTTGCGGAATGGTTACTTTGGTAAGCAATACATCGCTAATATTGCAAAGTTGTTTCTTTAGCATCTTAAATCTAGCAGTTCCTTCAATAGATGATAGCATAAGTCCATACATAAAATTATCAAACTTTTTCGCATGTTCATCTGTTTCCTCATTATATACAAGAGGTGCAATATGTTTCATCAAATCAGGTTTATCAAGTTCCGCTAAATGGTTAAATACTAATTTATCTCTGTACTTTTCAATATGTTTTCTTTGGAGTTTTACAGGGGTAAGCTCTATGTTAAGCTCTATAATCTGATTATGTACGGTATCCACTAAAGAAAGTCGCATATCCACACAATCTGCAAAACTCTCTGCTTGTAACGCTGCTATCAGTTTCACTTGCTTCTTAAATATATTTTCACTTAAGGTATAAGTTTCATTCCCCGCAATACCATTTGGCTGTTCTCTAAAGTAGGAGAAATTCCTGCAGTAATCAAAGATAAAGAACCTTCTCTTATGGGTATATTCACCATCGATAGCATCTATACATTCTAAATCTTTACAAAGTCGTGTACCACGTCCAATCATCTGCCAAAACTTGGTTTTTGAACGAATTTTCTTGAAAAATACAAGGTTTACAATTTCTGGAACATCGATACCAGTGTCCATCATGTCAACCGATACCACTACCTGAGGCATTTTATCCGCGACTTTAAAATCGTCAATAATAGTCTGTGCATAACTATCATCACATACAATCCTCGACATAAACTTGCCTTTATATTGCGGATATAGTTTATCAAACCGCTCTACAATATACTGGGCGTGGTCTTTTGTCTGGGCAAAAATAATCGTCTTACCTATTTTATCGCCACTTTCAATCTTGATCCCATTCGTCATTAAATCCACTAACACACTATCTACTGTATTTTGATTGAAAATAAATTTATTCAAATCGCCTGATGGAATAAAGTCTGGTAATCCATCATCTTCTACAAAATCTTCTTCGTATCTCTTCTTATCTTCCTCTGATAAATCATCGTAGGTGATACCCTCCTCTAAAAATTTAGTTTTCACCTCAATGTTATAATATGGCACTAACACCTTGTCTTTTTCCACTGCCGTTTCATAATCATAAGCATACGTTGGCACGCTGTGTTCCATTTCAAAGAAATCATATGTATTTCGATCCACATCAAGTTTCGGTGTTGCAGTCAGTCCTACTAAGAGACTGTCAAAATATTCAAAAATTGCTCGGTATTTCTTGAAAATACTTCGATGTGCTTCATCAATGATAATCAAATCAAAATGTGCAGGCGTAAACAAAGTTTTGCCATCTTCCTTCTTCACATTATCTATGGCATTCAGTATTGTTGGATAAGTGGAAAATACAATCCTTGCATTTTTGTCATCTTTGTTAGATAGTAAATTACACAGTGACTGTTCTGGTAAGTAGGTATGAAAATCATCTTTCGCTTGTTTAACTAGTGCTGTTCTATCTGCTAAAAACAGCACGTTTGTAATATGTCCACCACGAGAAAGTACATCAGTTAAACTAGAAGCAGTACGAGTCTTTCCCGTTCCTGTTGCCATAACAAGAAGTGCTCGTCTATGCCCTGTTTCAAAATGTTCACCACAAGCACGAATTGCTTCCTTTTGGTAGTATCTATCCGTGATATCATCATTGATTTTGATGGTAGCTAATTCTTTTCTAGTAGTTCTTCTATCCATGAGCTTTTGCAAATCATCTTTGGAAAAAATACCACTAACTGGTCTCATTGGTGCCGATTCATCATCCCAAAAATGGGTTTCAAATCCGTTTGTCAAAAACATCATGGGCCGTCTTCCGTATTTACGTTCTAGGCAATCTGCATATAGTACACATTGTTTTTTACCAATCATCGGATCTTTACTTGTACGCTTGGCTTCGACTACTGCAAGAGGAAGTCCATCCTTACCAACTAACACATAATCGGCACGTCCTTTTTGTCCATCCACGCCCATCATATCGGTGTATTCATCTTCTTCAATGCAATCGTCACCAATGGTCCAACCAAGTAATTTTAAGTCTAAATCAATATATTTTTTGCGTGTTGTGAATTCTGAAATATTGTCAGATGCAAACTGTCGTTCTGGCATTTCGACTTCTTTGTTCTCCATAAACTGCTTGGATTGTTTTTCAATTTCCAAACGAAGTCTTTTGATTTCTTCGTCTTTTTGCTCCGTTAATTCCTTAACATCAGTTAGTTGAGGAATGGATTTTTCATCAAAACTTCGCTCGGTATAATCATTACCATAACAGTAGTCAATCCATTGAACAAACTCAAAAAGAGCAGACAACGATAGCAACGCATCAGATTTTGACACTTGCTTTTCTGTATGTACTGCTAAATTCCCAAGCTTAATAACAAACTGAAACTTCCCCCATGTGTCTCTGTCCACCGCATAGCGAAAAGATGGTTCATGCACCAAGGATTGCAGATTATCTTTGTAGGGCATCATCATGGTATTATCCGCAGAATAGACCCATTTCACACAAAGCTCCAACGCCTTACGACAACCAACTGCACACATGGCAGGGGAGGACGCAAAGATATTTTCTGCCTCTATGGCAGCGTTGGCGAATAATTCATATTCCGTTTTATTTTCTAAAAATGCGAAGTTTGACATGGGGCTCCTCCTTTTTATTTTAATATGCTATTGAATCTATATCCTTACCATCGTTATATGCGCGGATAGATTTATCACTCGCTGATGTCCATTTTGTGGTAAATGCATATTCTCCATCACCTATTTTATAATGCCCATTGTTATTTGTATAATCGAACTCAAAACTACTTTGGCTCTTGAGATTCCCATATTTCCTAGTATTTTTTCCAATAGGTTTATTAGAAACAATTCCAATTATTGCAACTATAATGCCTATTAACCCAATATAGTCTGAAGCATTTAATTCCATAACATCTCCTCCTATTCAAAATACTCTTGCATCAAGCTATTGTACAGAATCTCTGCATCATCAAGAGCTTTTTGCACTTGTGATTTTTGTTTTTCTATTTCTGTTACGATGGTAGAGAACTTCTGTTGGAGTCGTATGGGCGGTACAATCATCTTAAAATCTTCAAGTTGAGATTTTGTAATAGCTTCCCTTGTTGCACCATTTGATGTTCCTATATGTAATAAAGCTAACTGACTTACATCATTTGCTAATAAGCAATTTAAATATATAGGTTTGATACTATTTTTACATCTTAGTATAGATACATGTTGATTTACTCTTGCAGGCAATATATCTTCGGGGACAATACAAGTTCTTGCAACAGATGCTCCTGTAATATTTATCAGTACATCGTCTTTAATGACTGAAACATTATCTAGCTGTTTAGCTTGTATTTCATCTATAAATGCTAAATCTTTATATTTGAAATACCCATTATGCACATTCATACTACGAATTAAAGAAATTCCAAAATCCTTATAACTTTCTTTTCCTCCTTTAGGTGTCGCACCTGAACCTATTTTAGAGCACAAATTTTTAATCGTTTCAACCTCCCACCCCATTTCATTCATCACAGGGTCACCAAACATATCGTAAAAAACGGACTGGATAAGCTTGTCCAATTCTTTTAGTTTAGTTTTGTGTAGCTTTACAAGGTTACTTGCTAAATCAAGATTTTTTGCAATCTTTTCTTGAATTTCTAGTGGTGGTAGGGGGATTTTCAAATTTTTAACATCTCCATTACTTACAGCTGGATAGCTTGCACCTTTCGCTACCTTTACTAATTCCTCTATAAATTGATTTGCTTTGCAAAATGCAAATAAATATTGTGGTAATATTTCACTTTTACACCTTAATACACAATAGCCAGTCGACGCTATTACAGGAATTTCCTCATGTATATTATTAACTGCAACAGCATTCAAGTTTGGTCTTACAGTTGAAACAAGTATATCATTTGTTTTTAAAATTTGTTTGGCTCTGCTTGGGGCATTTAAGATATTAATTTTCGAGTAAGAACTTATTTCTTTTAACTGATTATCAACGGAGGCGATATCAATATAGATAATTTCTTTATTATCCTGTAATTTAATTGTATCAATTTTACTTTCGCACATGTCCCCAAGCCTAACCATTTCCCATTTACTACGCAATTCATTACCCATTAATCAACCCTCGCAATTCATCGGTTTTTTGTGAGATTTCTTGATTTAATGCATCTAGTCGATCTAAAATCGTACTTGGTGCATCGTAGACTACTTTTTCATAGACCACTTCCTTGTATCGATTAATAGATAAGTCATATTTATTTTCAACAATATCTTTTTTGTCTACCAAAAAGCTTTGTTCTGTTTTCAAGCGATCGACTTCACCTTCTAAATGATGAAAACGTGCGATGATATCTGAAATATCATTATCTTTGATTTCATTTCTTTTATCATCAAGAGAAAATCCATCAGCTTTCATATCGTAAAACCAAACTTTGTCTGTTCCACCCGCACCTGTTTTGGTGAATATCATAACAGCAGTAGACACCCCTGCATAGGGTTTGAACACACCACTTGGCATGGAGATAATCGCTTGTAGCTGATGATTTTCAACTAATTCTTTTCTAATTGCCACATGAGCCTTAGACGAACCAAACAACACGCCATCAGGAACGATACACGCACATCTGCCACCCTTTTTGAGCAGACGAACAAATAACGCTAAGAATAGCAGTTCCGTCTTTTTCGTGTTGCACACTGCTTTTAAATTGTCACTTATACTTTCTAGGTCAACGGTTCCTGTGAACGGAGGATTTGCTAAAATCACATCATATTTTGACTCAACGGCATTTTGTTTTGATACGCTATCTTTATAATCAATATCTGGATTTGTAATCGAGTGAAGCATTAAGTTCATGGCAGAAATACGAAGCATGGTGGAGTCTGAGTCGAATCCACTGAAACTATCACTGACATAATGCTCCCATTGCTCCGTTGTCATTTGACTTTCGTGTTTATCTCTAATATACTCGGCACTAGACACTAAAAATCCTGCCGTACCACACGCAGGGTCACAGATTTTATCATCAGGTGTTGGTGCAAGCAGTTCAACCATCATATCGCGGATATGTTTCGGTGTTCTAAATTGTCCATTTTGACCTGCTGTTGCAAGCTTTCCAAGCATGTACTCATATAAGTCTCC
>JAWXVF010000001.1:13211-56777 GCA_044425555.1 Eubacteriales bacterium | reverse complement strand
ATATTTACCGTTCCTTTTTGAAATGTAAGGATACTACCTGGCTCTAACTTATAAACGTGTTCATAGATTGTATTAGGTGCTTGAATATACAATTGATATAGATACTGTTTAATCACATCACGATTGATTGTTCCCTGAAAACCTGGTGTTTTCATAATCGGCTTTAGTTCTGATGCAAATACAAGATTAGAGTCTTCATACCAATAATACAATGGTTTCTTGCCAATTCGGTCTCGCACTAAATATAGTCTCTCTAGTTCTCTGTCATAAATTGCAATTGCAAACATTCCCTTTAACTTGCTCACACAATCAATTCCCCATTTTAAATACGCGGCAATAATCACTTCTGTATCACAATGAGATAGAAATGTATAATCACTTAATTCTTCTCGTAATTCAAGGAAATTATAGCATTCTCCATTGTACACAATGCTAACTCTACCATTTGGCGAATGCATTGGCTGGTGCCCCAATGATGACAAATCTAGAATAGAAAGTCTTCTTTGGGCTAACCCTAGTGTGTACCCATCTCTACACCCATAGATTTCTGCCCCACTATCATTTGGACCTCTATGATACATGGTATCATTCATTTCTTTTAATTGTTCTACCGTTATGTTGTCTTTTGCAACGAATCCACAGATACCACACATCTAGCCAGATCCTCCCTTCTGATTATTTATACAACCGCATTTCACCCTTCACACTTGCAAAATGTTTACACTCATTATTAATAGTATCAATTATTTCCTGATGTTTCTCTTCTAATAATGTTTGAAAATTAGCAGCATTATCATATCCTTGTTCCGTCCACGAATAAGGATGTGTCAGAATCTGAATCTTACGATTGGATGCAATCGTCTCCTCATCTGGATATCCATAACTCCATTTATGTTGTGCATCCGATAAATATTTAATCTCTAACTTGGTATTCTCATCTACAGCATCTGCAAACGTGAAGAATCTCTTATCATACGCATTAATAACACCTGGTATCGTAAGATTTTCTGCAAGTACTTCTTTGGATGGACGATGAATCGAAAACGCATCAATATCAAACTCTAGTAAACTACTAAGAGCTACGACTTCTAGTTTAATTCGCTTACGCACCTCATTCATATCCTCTAAGCCATTCAAAGCATAATGAAGCCCAATGGTATGCCCCTCATCATTCATCTTATGAATCATCTCTATATTGGGTTTCGATAATAGGTTATAGGAATTATTCGTCCACTGAAAGAAGTAAGCCGATGTGAATCCCATAGATTGTTCTAATCTAGCTAAATCATAGGCGCGCTCCACGCT
Organism: Eubacteriales bacterium; assembly: GCA_044425555.1. GTDB lineage: Bacteria > Bacillota > Clostridia > Lachnospirales > Lachnospiraceae > JAWXVE01. Next base: position 55,472 of record JAWXVF010000001.1, on the reverse strand, counting down.
AAATTCAACATCATGACGCATTATAATAAAATCATCTTGCTCATCGGCTTCTTGGTACGTAGCTTGTCTCCCACTCTTTTGAATTAATTCAATTATCTTTCTATAACTATCATATGAAAACATCTATTCTCCTCTATTTAGTGCAAAGTTCCTCTACATACTCATTCCACTGCTCATAAATCGCAGTTGCATTTGCAATTTCACTAATGCCTCTAGCCTTCACCCCGTATTCATTAACTATTTCAGGATTCTGAACAAAGTATTCCATTGCATTCACTAAACTCTCTCTATCTTTAATGGGGATAAGATAACCATCCTCTTTATGTGTCATAACCGTATTAGGTCCCCCACAGGGGCAATCCGTTGCAATCACTGGCAGACCTAATGCCATTGCTTCCATTAATGCATTAGGCAACCCTTCCCAATCTGATGTAAATACGAAGAATGCACCAGTTTCTAAATTTCGTTCTAGGGTATCACTTGCACCCATTAATGTTACAACCTGCTCTAATCGATGGTTTTCAATGGCCTTTAGCAATTTTTCTTTCGTTCCATCTCCTGAGTCTCCACCATACAGCTTCAACGTGTACTCTGGATACTTCTTATATAACCTTGCAAACCCTTCAATCAACATCACTTGATTCTTGAAATCCACCAATCGTCCCGCATGTACAATTTCTTTGGTTCGTTGCTCTACTTGTTTTCTTCCAATATATTTCGGATTAATTGGGTTTAATATAATTCTTGAATGTTGTTGCATTTTCTTTGTAAAGAATGCTTTCTGTCCTGTCGTTTGGAATACAACCCCATCTGCACGATTGAAAAACAGGGGTACCATAATACGACTTATTACATCATCATAGTGACCTATTGGATTCGTTCGAATAGAAATAAGAACAGGGACTTTTAATCTCATCGTTGCCATTACCGCTCGGTAATTTGCTTTAATAGCAAAAGCAATTACAATATCTGGCTGTTCCTCTTGAATCAACTCTTTTAAGTATTGAATTCGTTTAAAATATTTTATAATTCGATTAGAGTTCGCATCTGCTTCTTGCAAACCTGCATGAATTCTTCTAATTCCCTCTGCTAAAACAAATTCATTCTCCGCTTCCCACTCTGTAGCTATGATCACATCATTGCCAGCTTCTTTAAATTGTCTTGCTAAATTCGTAACTACTCTCTCTGCACCACCTTGTTCAAGGCAATTTAGGTGAAACATTATTTTTCTCATAAACATATCCTTTTTATTATACCATACCCATGAAATCATGTACATACGTATCATTAGAGAAGGTTCTTGCACGCTCTTTTGCTTTACATTTATATGCTTGTTGCATGGTTGTATTCTGATAAAACTTCACCATCTCAGTTGCAATCACACGATCTTCCGCTTCTAGTATAGACGGCTCTAAGTTCTTCACAGCGTTAATCGTCGGTAATAAGATTCCATACTCTTCATAATAGATCTTCGTATCATCTTCAACCAATCTATAATCCTTGGATAAGATCTCCGCTGGTCCACTTTTACAATTCACTGACATCACAGGAATTCCTACTGCCATGGCTTCTATAAGGGCATTAGGAAACCCTTCACTCTCTGACGTAAGAAGGTAGAGATCCCCATGGTGCAATAAGGAAAACGGATTAGCTTGCACCCCTGCAAACGTCACATCATCTCTAATACCTAACCCGGTAGCCAATTGCATATACTCGCTAAAATCCCCATCTCCAATAAACACCAAATGGCACTTTACTATCTCTCGCTTCATAATCGAAAATGCCTTAAGCAAATGCCAATATCCTTTTACATCATGGGCTCTCCCCATGGTCATTATGGTAAATACATCATCCGATACAAATGCATACGACTCTGCAATCCGTTCTCTAGCTTTCTGCTCAATCATTTCCATATCACAAGGATTATATAATACATCAATTTCCTTCTTCGGATACATTCGCTCTATTTCCTTTGCCATGACATGACTACAAGCAATCACTCGATCAGCCAACTTACACGGTAGCAAGACGCATTTTCGATCTCTTAACGACCCATATGCACGCATCCCACACCACGTTTCCCCGCTGGATTTAGAAAATACATTTGCTAAATTAGCGGTATCCCCAAAACTATAAGAAAGATCTGCTTGATATTGCTTCTTAATCTTACGCAATGCTAATATTCGCCTCGTAAGCTGTGTTATCTTCCCTATTTTACTAGGACGACTCTCTAAATCTAATGGAACAACTTCCACGTCCGTTACATCATAGAATATATCCTCTTCATTAAAGATAACTACCACTACATCTGCATATGTTTGCAGTAATCTAGCAGTCAGTATACACATACGCTCAATTCCACCCTGATGTAAGGTTGGAACAATCAATATAATATTCTTTCTACCCATAAATAAAACCCTTTTTCTCTATTGCTCACGAAGATAAATTTCTCGAATCACTTCCCATTGACTTTCTACATCAAACCCTTTTTCTATCAATTCATCGACTCTAGATTGTCTTTCATACTCTTTCGTCTTTATTATCTTATTTGCCCACTCCTTAGCCGAAGTTTCTAATGACTCATACCGTACTTCATTGGTGACTGCCACTTCTCTGGTAATATTCTCAGATAACATACACCTTAGACCAGTACACTGCGCCTCTACAACTACCCCTGGCATCCCTTCATAAAATGACGGAAATACAAAATAATCCATCACTTGATAGTAATCTGCAATCGGTGTTCGATTCCCTAGAAATACAACATCTTTTTCCAATGCCAGTTGTTGTACTTTTTCTTGTATTTTAGGCATAAGTGCACCTTCTCCTAGGAGAATTAATACAGCTTTCTCTTCCCTCTTTTTAATCTCACTAAAAATATCGATTAAAAATTCATGATTCTTAGCATTATGAAATCTTCCTACATGACCAATAATCCATCTTCCATCTAAATTCAATTCCCCTCGAATTCTATTTGCCACTTCAGGTTGATATTCATAATTCCTTGTACGTATTCCGTTTGGTAACATTACGACTTTTTCTTGCACGCTTTGCTTTTTTCCAAATACGGCATAGGATGCCTCTGTAGAACAAGCCAAACAATAATCACACTTTTTCCATAAGTTATGCCTCATAAGGTGTGTAATGTTCCCTTTTATTCCCACATCAACTCCCGCAGTTCTAGAATGGGCAATCGTAATCGGTACACCCGATTTCTTAGCAATCGGAAGATAGATAGAAGCAGTACTAGTCATATGACCATGTACCACTTGAAACTCTGTATGCTCTTGAAAGAATCGAACCCAGGCCTTCTTATAAGAGATCATATTAGATACTACAAATCTCGGTACATTGTATACATAGCCTCCCATTGATTCAATCTCATCTTGATAGTGACCACGTTCTGTGGTATGCACCATGAAATCAAATTGAAATTTCGTTCTGTCAATGGTTCTATACAAATCCATAATCCGACTCTCTGCACCACCTAAATTAACCACGCCAAATACATGCAAAATACGTACCAGATCACTCATACCACCATCTCCACTCATCCATTTCTATAACATTATATCCCCAACTGCAATTGCACAATTTGCTTCATATCGCTTGATTACAAGGGATCCATCAATTGTTCTAACAACGAAGCAATCATCCATGTTCTCAATTACTTCTCCTACCTGATATTCTGAAAAATCAAGCATTTCATCAAAAGGATACGCTTCCCATATAGTTACCTTTTCCTCCTTACAATATGCAAATGCACCAGGAAACGGTTCCGACACCCCTCTAATTAAGTTATAAAGCTCCCTCGTTTTCTTGGTAAAATCTAACTTGCCATCTTTTGCAGTTCGTTTACCATACCAACTATCTATATCTTTTGAACATTTATTAATCTGAATACTATTTTTTTCATAAGCGTCTATTAACCGTTTAATCAAACGTTTTGATACTATAATATTCTTATATTGTAATGTTCGTATTGTATCATATTCTGTAATTCCAAACATTTCATTAGCAAATACATTAGGACTATCTGGATTTTCATCATATTGAAATAAATTTAAAATAAACCTTCTATCCCCATTAATAATTGACCAATTTAGCGGAGAACGCCCACGCCCATACGGTAAATAACCACAGGAACCGTGGAATCCAAAGATACCATGGTGAAACGCATCTAGTACTTCCCCTGGAATAATTCGTTGCCATCCCATAGAAATTCCTATTTCAAATGTATTTTCATGAAAAAATTTCTTTGTCTCCACATCGTTTAAGCCATAAGACTTTGTCTCATATACTTGTATTCCATAAGACTCTTCTAATACAGAAAGCCCTTTATAACCCGCCACATGATTTTTATCTAATACACAAGGATCTATCGTAATTACCAAGGAAATTTTTCGTAGATTTTGTTCAATATAATCTACAATTTCTTCTGTTGTATCTTTCACCCCAAATAAAACTAATTCATAATGCATGTCTCTCTCCTATAGATTTGCCCTATACCAATCAATTGCCATATAAATTCCTGCTTTAAAATCATATTCAGGATTATAATTTAACAGTTCTTTTGCCTTACTAATATCTGCATTCGAATCTCTTACATCTCCTAAACGATCTGGACCATGGATTGGTTCTACATCTTTCCCTAAAGCTTCACACAAATGATGATAAATGTCAATTAAAAATTCTCTACCACCATATCCTATATTAAATGCATCCCCTGCTGCTTGTGTAGAAGCCAAACAAGCTTTTAAATTCGCTTCAATTACATTATCAATATATGTAAAATCTCTTGATTGCCTGCCATCACCATTAATCGTTGGTGTGTCTCCATTTAACAATTGTGTGATAAATTTCGGAATCACTGCTGCATACATACCCTCTGGATTTTGTCTACGACCAAACACATTAAAATAGCGTAATCCGTATGTATCTAATCCATACAACTTCGTATAAAGCTTTCCATATTCTTCATTCGTCTTCTTAGTTAAGGCGTATGGTGATAATACTTGTCCTTCTACCCCCTCTTTTTTTGGCAATTGTGGATGATCGCCATATACAGACGAACTTGATGCATAGACGAATTTTTTTATGCCATTCTGTCTGGCAGCTTCCATCATATTTAACGTACCCATAATATTATTTTGCTCATAAAAAAGTGGCATTTCAATGCTTCGTGGGACGCTTCCCCAAGCAGCTTGATGTAATACGTATGTCACCCCTTTACAAGCCTCCATACAAGTATTCAAATCTTTAACATCGCCTTTTTGAAAAGTATACTTAGAATACGATTGTAACAAATCTACATGTGCTTGTTTACCTGTTGACAAATCATCTAAACATCGTACTTGATATCCCATTTCTAAAATTGCTTCACAAAGATTAGAACCAATAAATCCTGCTCCTCCTGTTACTAAAAAAACGCTATCTTTTTCAAATTTCAATTCTTTATAACCCATTGTTTAATTCCTCATCTTCAATTTTATCTCCATATTCAGGAACTGATACAAATAATAGATTGGTTAATAATGCTAAAGTCTCCAATATGAATATCCTGCCTTTTCATATTCTCTACGATTTAAAATCCCTTTAATATCTATTAGTACTTTTGTCTCATTTGATTGCTTAAACATAATATCTAATTCTTGTTGTCCTAACTCGGCAAACTCATTATGTGACACCGCCAATACAACTGCATCCATATCTTTTAATACACTCATCTCTACGAATTCAATCCCATATAACCTCTTAGCCTCTTCCGCATCTGCTACTGGATCCGCAACAATAGGTGTAATCCCATATTCTTGTAATTCTCGATAAATATCTATTACTTTCGTATTTCTTGTGTCTGGACAATTTTCTTTAAAAGTAAGTCCTAATATAGCTACTCTAGCATGATTTACTGCTAGATCAGCCTTGATGAGATTCTTTACCATACTTTCTGCTACATATCTTCCCATATCGTCATTAATACGACGACCTGATAAGATAATCTGTGAATGGTAGCCTAACTCTTCTGCTTTATAAGTAAGATAATAAGGATCCACACCAATACAATGACCACCTACAAGCCCTGGAAAAAACGGAAGGAAATTCCATTTCGTTCCTGCTGCCCTTAGCACTGCTTGGGTATCAATTCCCATTTTATTAAAAATAATTGATAATTCATTCATAAAAGCAATATTAATATCACGTTGGCTATTTTCAATTACTTTCGCAGCCTCTGCTACTTTAATAGATTCCGCTTTGTATACACCTACTTCTACAACTAATTCATAGACTTTGGCAATTAAATCCAAACTTTCTTCATCCATTCCAGATACAATTTTGATGATGGTTTCTAACCGATGTATCTTATCTCCTGGATTAATTCGTTCTGGAGAATATCCCACTTTAAAATCTTCTCCGCACTTAAGTCCCGACTCCTTTTCCAAAATAGGAATACAAATATCTTCTGTAACTCCTGGATAAACGGTAGATTCAAATACTACAACAGCTCCCTTTGTTAGATTTTGACCAAGAATCCTACTAGCTCCCTCTACTGGTGTTAAGTCCGGTGTATGGTCTGCGTTGACAGGCGTTGGAACTGCCACTATATGAAATTTTGCCTCTTTTAATTTCTCTGGATTGGCAGTAAATTCTACCATTGTACTTTGAATCACATCATTTCCCACTTCTTTGGTAGGATCAATGCCATTTTGATATAATTTGATTTTTTCTTTATTCAAATCAAATCCAATAACTTTTACTTTCTTGGCAAATTCTACCGCAATTGGCATTCCCACATATCCAAGACCTACCAAAGAAATCTTCTCTGTTCCTTCTACTATTTCTTGATATAAATTTTTCATTTCTTCTTACCTGCTTCCTCTATAATTTGTATTTCTTGTAAGTATGCTTCTACCACTTGATTGCGATTAAATCGGATTGCCACATGTTCTCTGGCAGCTCGTCCCATTTTCTCTCTTTCTTCTGTAGTTTTCTTTAAAATTCTTACGATTCCTTGGTATAAAGATTCTACATCTTGTGGGTTACATAACACCCCTGTTTTTCCATCTATCACAATTTCCCTACACCCTGGTATATTATTTGCTACCACTACTCTTCCTGTAGCTGCTGCCTCTAATATTACATTAGACATCCCTTCATGATAGGATGGATGCACCAATACATGGGATTGTTTCATATATTCACATACATTTTCTTGATACCCATGGTAGCGAACAATTCCTTGACGCTGCAAATTCTCTATCATCGGTTCAAACATTCCTTGATCTTCCACTTCATAATCTCCTAATAATTCAAATATAACATTAGGAAACTCCTTGTAAATTCTAGGTGCTACCTCTAATAATTCACCAGTCCCTTTATCTTTCATAATTCGCCCTATCGTTAAAAATCGAATAGTGTTCTCTCTGGGATACTCTTGATACTGAAATTCTTCCAGATTAATTCCAGACCCTGCTAACAATCTTTGTTTCCTTTTTATGCATCCTTGCTCTTTCATAAAGTTTAAATTATATTCGTTTTGGAAAAATACACAATGAGCTTTTCTAAGACCTAGCTTATATAATAATAAGATAACATTCGTTATTACACTTTGTGCCATAATACTTGTTCCAAGTCCTGTTACATTTGCTAAGTATGGTGTTCTAGTTATTTGACATGCAATTCCACCATATATATTAGGTTTTATCGTATATGTTAATACAACATCTGGCTTTTCTTGTAAAATTAATTTCCTATAAAATAACAAAAGTTGTATATCCTTAAGCGGATTCATTCCACGGCGTTCTAATTTAGTATGAACACATTTACAACCTATTTCTATAAAACGTTGCTTATATGTCTCCATTGGTGCTAATATCACCACTTGATTATTTTCTTTTATCAGTCGAATTAATAACTCTTTTCGAAAGTTATATAATCCTGAATCAATATTAGTTATCACCATTATCTTTTTCATATGATTATTCTCGTATTCTACATGGATTTCCAAATGCAACTACCTTACTTGGAATATTCTTTGTTACAACACTTCCCATACCAATTACAGTAGATTCACCTATGGTAACGCCTTGCTTCATACAACTTCCCGTTCCGATATCACATCCATTTTTAAATGTAACATTTCCTGAAATATTACACCCTGGTGCAATGGTAACGTAATTAGCTATTATTACATCATGTCCTATTGTACTTTGTAAATTGATAATATTGTAATTACCAATTGTTATATTTACTGTGAAAATATTATGAGAACATATAACATTTCCTTCGCCCATACTTACTAATTCTGAATTTAACACAACACTATCTGCAATAAAATTAGGAAATTCAACCATCTTATTTTGCTTCAAACGATTTATGATTTGCTTTCGAATATTTGGGGATCCTACTCCTACAAGAACACAAATAGGAGTTTCATATTTTTCTAAATATTCACCTGTACCAATAACAGAGTGCCCATTTATAATATCACCAACTCGTTCTTTGTCATCATCTACATATCCTAATATTTGATATCGCTTTGTTGCTTTATTCTGTTGCTCCAATGATTCCATAATTTCTCTACCAAAACCACCAATTCCATAGATTACAATATCTTTCATATTTTATTTTCGTTCCTCACTTAATTTTCCACGAACATAACCACCGTATTGCTCTTTGTTACGTTGCAATAATTTTCCAATAGTCGCCACGATTATCTTACAATCGGTTCCCATAGAGCAATGATTAACATACCAAATATCATGTTGTAACTGCTCGTCCCAACTGCAATGTAATTGCTTATATAACACATCTGGAATAGTTAATCCCGGTAACACCGTATGTCTTATTTGTTCCTCTTGCGTATAATAAGGCAAATATTCTACTAATAATGGTCTAGGTCCTACTAGACTCATATCTCCCTTTAAAATATTAAGTAATTCAGGCAATTCGTCCAAACTTGTACTGCGTAATATTTTACCAAAAGTAGTTAATCTTTGTTGGTCCGGTAATAATTCACCTTGTTCATCTTTTTTCTGATTCATTGAACGAAACTTATATAGTTTAAAAATCTTTTCATTTTTCCCTGGCCTGTCTTGTGAAAATATAATTGGACTCCCTAGAAAGCACTTAATCAATCCTGCCAAAATTATCATAATAGGGAATGCAACAAGCAAAGCTAGGCTTGCCATTATCACATCCAATATTCGTTTCCAAAAATGTTGATACATATCCATCTCCTCATATTTTCAGCAAAACTTTTGCCTGTTTTATGGTAAATGCAATTCCATGATACAAAGCTTCTTGGTCATCCTGAAAACTTACTGTTTGAAACAACATTTCATTTAAAACCTCTTCCCTATCTTGATAATCACCTTCTAGCATGCTTGTTTTATCTACGTAATAGCATCCTTCTCTTATTAAATTTTCAAAGTTATCAATTCCAATTGGTAAGCTTTTTTTCATATACCGCCCTCCTTGTTGTTTCTACCATTACTTTTTTAACAACTATAAGACTGTTAATTATTTCAATCAAACAAGCCTTGAATACACTTAATAATATACTCCATATCTTCTTTTGTATTCTTTACATCACTTGGCAAACAAATTCCCCTCTCAAACAAATCACTCGAAACCGCTTGCTTCTCTTCTTCATGTGCCACAAAATCATATTGTATAAAAACTGGTTGCATATGCATAGGTTTCCAAATAGGTCTTGCTTCTATGTTCTCTGCTTCCAAGCGATCCATAATCATCTCAGGAGTTACTTTACTCTCTTTTGATAACGTAATACAAGATAACCAACAATTGCTTTCTCCATTCTTATTCAATGGATTCATAGTAATTTCTGATATATCTGCAAATGCTTCTTGATACACTCGGTAAATCTCTCGTTTCTTATTGATAAATTCGTCTAAACAAGTTAATTGCCCACGTCCAATTCCTGCTACAATATTAGACATTCTATAATTATATCCAATTTCCGAATGTTGATAATGCCTTGCTAAATCTCTTGCCTGCGTTGCAAGAAATCTAGCTTTTTGAATCATACCCTCATGATTGGATACCAACATCCCTCCACCTGAAGTAGTAATAATCTTATTACCGTTAAATGAATAGATCCCCAATTCTCCCAACGTACCCGTCGCTTTTCCATGATAAGTCGCTCCTAAAGATTCTGCTGCATCTTCAATGAGTGGTACATTATGTTCTCTACAGATTTCAATAATTTCATCCATTTTAGCAGGTGTTCCATACAGGTGAACCACTATGACAGCTTTTGGTTTCTGATGAACTTCGAATGCTTTTCTTAGTGCTTGTGGAGACATATTCCAAGTGTCTGGTTCTGCATCAATAAACACCGGAATAGCTTTCTCATATACAATTGGATTACAAGTTGCAGAAAAGGTAAGGCTAGATACGAATACATAATCTCCTTGTTGTACATTTAATAGTTTTAAGGCAAGATGGATAGCGGCCGTACCAGAACTCAGCGCCGCTCCATAACCACTTCCTACATATTTAGCTAATTCTACTTCAAATTGATTTACATTTTCACCTAATGGTGCTACCCAATTCGTATCAAATGCTTCTTTTATAAACGGTTGTTCTGCTCCATTCATGGTTGGAGATGATAGAAAAATTCGATTTCTTTTTGCTTTCATAATAATCCTCCATTCTTTAAGAAAGGCAATACTACAGTCACTGGTAACGCAAACCAAAAGATCAATACGTATCTTGGTAAGTAAGTAGGTCCTGGTAATACACTACCAAATAATAATAAAATCAATAGTAAATAATTTAATTTTTCGTATTGCTTCACTTTTAAAATATATAGAAAAATAAAAAAATAAATATAAAACAAAAATCCTTGTGAAAATAACATAGATATAACAGGTACCTTCTGCTGATAAATCTCCAACGAAATCTTACGGTAAAATTCTTCTAACCACGGTAATCTACTATCTCGATGACCTGGTGGTTCTGTTTCAAACCCAAAGTAGGAGCTTTCTTCATATTGGTACGTATGCCTTGTAATACCACCATACACATTGTTTGTAGCATCTGGATACCAAAATCCATAAGAAGTCAAAAGCCAAGCATTCAAATAAGTCATTGGATTCCTAATGCCAATTTGTAACCATAATTCTTGATACTTTTTCGGATTAGCACTATATACTTCTCCTTGAAATTGACTCTTTAAAATATCTGAAATATTAGGATCATACATTTGTAATGCTTCCTCTGGTAACACTTCATATAAGATCAGCTTCTCTACTTCGCTAAACTCTTCTGGATTATAAGAATAAACACGAGCAATTTGTTGAACAGGCACCGTAAGAATCTGTTGTTCCTTATTCTCATTATCGGCTTGTAAGACCAAAATCAATAGGTTCGTAATTAGTACATATCCGATATAAGCTATCATCATCAGTAACAATAAGATTCTTCTACGTTTCCCTTCATCATTCTTCTTATATTTCCCCCATAGATACTTCAAAAAATTCATAATAAATAATGCTATGTAAGCATATACTCCGTTGTTTCGTAGTAACATCACTACCATAGAAGCAAGGATAAATGCTATCTGATAAGATTTCTCAACAAAAATTTCATGATCCAATTCATACTCTAGTAATAGCAAACACACCACTAGTAATCCAACTGTAAAATAAACATCTTTCGTAGAACAGACAGCATACATAGGAATAACAGGAAAAATTGAGACCCAAACAAATGTAATTCCTCTCCAAATCTTTGGTACCTGATACTTTTTCAAAAAGTAGAACATATACGTAAAACATCCAGCTACTACCATCATTTGCATCATGGTATACACTGCAATACCCAAATTATAGGATTCAAACAGTTTATAGAAAAAAGCCACCATACCACCTAGTAACAAAACATGCACCAAGGAATGTTGCGTTGTAAATTCTCTAGTAGCCACTTGCAAATACTCTTCTTGTGCGTCATACACAAATGCCCCTGGATAGAGTGCTAGGAATACAGGTATCCAACATAACATAATTCCAGTCCATACAAATCCATGTGACTGCCACCAAACCTTCTTATGTCCAATTGGTTCTTTTAGTGCATCGAATTTATATTGATCCATAATGGAGAACCCTTTTATAATCAATAAGGTAAAATAGGGAAGTAATATCGTTCCTACTATCCACAACTTCCAGTCAGTTACAGATATACTTTCCTCTACCTCTAACTGCTTCCCCCACAATAGAGTCAACGTCCCTATCAAAGATACGAATCCTGCATATAGTACTGCTCCTTTATCTAGAAACGAAGTTGTTTTTAGAATATGATATAAAATTCCTATGTTACTAATTGCCAATAATACTGAGAAGAAACTATAGGAATACCCAACTCCTTCTATCCGAAAAATATAAGGATACAAAATAGTAACTGCTACGCCTAATGTTATAGCAATTATCATTTTCATTCTTGCTTGATTCTCTTTTACTAAGAAATTCATACTTCAACTCTCCCTCACCACTATTTTCCTAATTGGCATACTATTCTTCTAACGCAATTTATAATAAGTTGCCATTTTTAAATAGTATTCAAAATCTCGCCGATCCTTTTCCCCTAGATTATGTAAAATCAATCCTGAAAATAAAGATTGCAGTGATGCCATAGCTAAAAATCCTGCCACAATTAATGTTGGAAAATGTGGCACTAAACCCGTTCTAAAGTAGACTAATAAAACTGGTATAAATAAGATTATAGATATAAGCATGAAGAAAATTGATACAATACCAAAGCACATTAACGGCTTATATACACCAAATAATCTTACAATCATCATAATCACTTTTGCCCCATCTGAAAATGTATTTAATTTTGATTCACTACCTTCTGGTCGATCTCTGTAGTCCACTATTACATTGTCTACTTGCATCTTCTTATGAACAGCATGAATGGTCATTTCTGTCTCTATTTCAAAGCCTTTTGATAGAACAGGGAATGTCTTTACAAATTCATAACTAAATGCTCGATAACCTGTCATAATATCTTTAATATCTGATCGAAATAAATGATTAATGCTCAATCGTACTACTGAATTCCCTAGATTGTGAAAAGGTCTCTTATTTTCTTGGTAATATGTGGAAGATAGGCGATCCCCTACTACCATATCAGCATGATACTCTAAAACCCTATTAGCCATTTCACTAGCGTGTTCTAGCGGATACGTATCATCACCGTCTATCATCACATAACACTTAGCCTCTATTTCGCGAAACATTCTACGAATTACATTTCCTTTTCCTTGTTGACGTTCCCTTCGTACTACAGCACCTTCTTGTATGGCAATATCTACTGTTTGATCAGTAGAATTATTATCATATACATAAATAACCGCACTTGGTAATGCAACCTTTGCTTCTTGAATCACTTTTGCAATTGTTTGTTCCTCATTGTAGCAAGGAATTAATACCGCAATCTCATCCATTATCTAGTTTCCCCTTTCCTTTTTCTTTTTCCATATACCCAATACTTATTTAATACAAAATTAATCGGAACCGTAAATACTAAGTTCAAAACCGGAGCAATTAACTGTGATATGTGAAGTATTTCTACTTGTACACTAAGCAAAATCGAACTTAATAGTAAGCCTGTTAGTGCATAAGATGTATAAACCTTTAATAAGCCTTTCCAAAAATCTTCCTTCTCTCGATTCCCAAATACAAATCTACCATTGAGCAGATATGAAATAAATACAGAAATTATAAACGCTAAAAAATTACTTATCAAATAATATATTTGCAAATATATCCCTAAATAATAGATACTCATACTAATAATTGTATTCAAAGCTCCTACTACTCCAAATTTTATAAACTGTATTCCTACTTGTACATGCTCTTTTTTCATAATTAATTCTTTCCTAAATATCCTCGTATGACAAACCATAAATATATACTATTGACATGATTGCGGATTTGCCTTGATAATAGACTCATACCGTATTGCATCCTATTGATACTTAATTTTTCTCTATATTTATTTAGTAAATACTTATGCTCTATGTAATAAGCTTTTCGATCAGTAGTAAAGACCTTCCCCGTATTAGATTCTCGCCTTAAGCGAAATTGATTCAATTCTTCCTTAATTACATACACATTCCCTTCACAAGCAATTCTTGTCCATACATCAAAATCAAGAATATATTGAAAATACGAATCAAAACCTCCTACCATATCAAATATCCTCTTTCGAAACATAACAGCACAAGGCATTCCAAAGTGGTTCATTCCTATTAAAGATTTCTTCGCTAACTTCTCCCCTTCTATAATGCCTTGACTATAATATCTTGGAAATATACCTAAACGTATTTGTTGATCATCTATTAAACTACTATCACTAGTAGTCATTACAATGGTTTCATCTTGCTCCATAAGGAAAATTTCTCGCTCAACACACGTTGGAACTAGGATGTCATCTGCACAAATTAACTTCACATACTCACTGTTACATTGGCTTACACACTTATTCCAATTCCCAGACATGCCTAGATTTTTCTCATTACGAATCAATTCTACTCGTTCATCTTGAAAAGATTGAATCACTTCTACCGTTTTATCGGTAGAGCAATCATCCACAATCACTAAAGTTAACTCTGTATATGTTTGATTTAAAATAGATTCAATAGTATCAGCAATATGTTGTTCATTATTATATGCAGGTATACAAATGCTTACTTTTCTCTTCATATACGTTACCACTTCAATCGTTTTATTTTATCACAATTTTCATAAGCCATCCATATCATTACAATATAAAATAGCGTAAAATGATAAATCATATACCGTGTTTGCGTAAAAATAGTGACTGCCACCAAGACTCCATTGACTATTATTCCAATTGTTGTCATCAAAAATAAAAGCGAGACTACATATTTCTTTTTTAGAACGCTAAGTATCCCTAAACCTAGATAACTTAAATAGGCTACCACCACAAAAACATCTAGTACTCTTGTATTTTTCGCTATAGTATTCATAAATCCTGCTTGTAAGTTCACCCAAAACACATTTATCATTTGGGGTAAATTAGCCTGTACTAAAACTTTTGACATTTCATTCATAGCTCCATCAAAAAATTGTGCATCTTCAATATAATTCCCCTTGCTAGATTGTTCTACATATTTTGAAACATTAGGATTCACCACTCCATACGAAATGGCATCATAACTATTAGCAAAATGACTTGCTCTCATTCGCCAATCAGCATCTACTGAAACAGAGGCGTGTGTCAGTCCTTCCTCTTCCATATCATTTATAATCGAAACAAATAACTCCTCTATCTTAGCATCATTAAATAACATTGCATCGTCTCTAGACGAGGAGTAAAGGGCTGGAGTCAAGATAAACGATCCACTCTTCGTATACGAAATAGCTTCTCCTCGTAAGACATAATTATAAGCCCTTGGTACGAACAAGGAAACGATACCTGCAAGCACCAAGCAGAGCATCACTTTTCCTACTTCTCTCCACTTTATTTCCATTCGCATCATATGATAAATCATATATGCTCCTATCACAATTGGAAATGTAATCAACATTTGTTTTCTTAGATTAGACAAGATAATACAATAATACAATAACCATAGCAAATTGCTTCTTTTCTTATACATTATGTACCGAAACAATTGTATCATAAACAATAAATAGAGTGAAAAACCAATTCCTTCCGTTTCAATGCTATTGGTATAAATCATCTGTCTCACTGCTCCAAATCTACAGATTAGTACAAATGCAAATTGTATAAATACCGTAGCATATGGTAACAGATACTTAGATTCGCTGTATTCTCCTACTAACTGGGCAATTCTCCATGTAGCATATGCACCTAGTAAAGCTTGTAAAACTACAACAACCATTAAGTATCCTTCTTCTCCAAATATAGATCGGTTCAATGCAAGAAATATTGGATAGACAGGCTCTCTAGACATTACCATATTAATATAACTAGCAGAATCTACTCGTATTTCTACCCCATCAATTACAACCCACAATAAATGAAAAAGAACACTTACTATAAGAATTATTATACTTTCTCTATTTTGCTTTCTTTTTCTCACTATCTCTCCTTACTCTCCACTTCATGATAAGTAACTACCATTTCTTTTACCTTATCACGAATCTTAGGACTTTCTCCATTAGCCATATTCTTTAATTCACTAAGGTTTTTAAAGAAGTTTCTTTCATCCATCTCTATTGGCTTTCCAATATGAATCATTTTATTAGCCGTTTCTTTTAACCCTTCTTCCTCCATGAGCAATTCCTCATACAATTTCTCTCCTGGACGCAATCCCGTGAATTCAATCTTAATATCTTCATTGACCTTATATCCTGATAGTCGTATTAGATTCTTTGCTAAATCATAGATTTTTACAGGTTCTCCCATATCTAGTACAAAGATTTCTCCTCCTCTTGCAAATGCACCTGCTTGTAACACCAAAGACACAGCTTCTGGAATAGTCATAAAGTATCGTATAATATCAGGATGTGTCACTGTAACAGGTCCTCCTGCTTCTATTTGTCTCTGAAAAACAGGAATCACGCTACCATTACTTCCTAATACATTACCAAATCGTACTGCCACAAATTCCGTAGCATAATTATTGTTAAAAATTTGTATAATCATTTCACATAAACGTTTCGAAGCCCCCATAATATTCGTAGGATTCACAGCCTTATCTGTGGAAATCATTACAAATTTCTTAGTACCATAGGAAGCCGCTGCATAAGCTGTCTTAAAGGTACCAAATACATTATTTTTAATGGCTTCATTAGGGCTTGTCTCCATAAGCGGAACATGCTTGTGAGCAGCAGCATGATATACTATTTCTGGACGATACATTTCAAAAATACTATTAATTCGATTCGTATTTCTTACAGATGCTACTAAAACACTTAGTTGTAAATCAGGGTATAAGATGACCAACTCTTGTTGTAAATCATATGCTGCATTTTCATAAATATCCACAACAATCAATTCTTTCGGATTATGGGAGGCAATCTGCCTACATAACTCACTCCCTATGGAGCCTCCCCCCCCTGTTACTAATACTTTCTTATCTTGTACATATTCTAGAATAGAATCAATATCCACACTAACTGGTTCTCTGCCTAATAAATCCTCCACTTCTACATTACGTAACTTGCTAACATTAATTTCTCCATTTACCAATTGATACATTCCTGGTAGTGTTCTTAATGTACAATCTGTTTCTTGGCATATCTCAATAAGTTCTCGTATTACTTTTTTCGATGCAATAGGCATCGCAATGATAATTTCATTAATTCCATAAAAGTTAACATTCTCTATGATCTTATCACGACCACCTATTATACGAATTCCTTGTATATACTTACCCCATTTGTTAGGATCATCATCTATAATGCAACGAACAATCATTCGGCTAAAGGCACTAGTTACAATTTCTTTAATAATAACATTCCCTGCTTCACCAGCACCTATAAGCATTACTTGAATCCCATTTTTTTTATTTTGTTTCTTGTGTTTCATACCTCTTACTAAGCGATAACAGAATCTACTGCTAACAGTCCCACCCAACAATACAAATGCATAGATAAAATAATAACTCCTTGGCACAGGAGCACTTAATAGGTGTAATCCAATCCCTTGCAACAATGATGCTATCATACAAGCAATCACTACATTCTGCATTTCCGTTACACCTGCAAATGCCCATAGACTATGATACAATCGCAACAAATAGAAGGTGGTAATTGTAATCAGCATTCCATATGGTATAAATGCAATAACTGACTCTAGAAACTCTGGTGCAATTGTATCATAACGAAAGTCATATCGTATTATAAGTGCTACAATAGCCGCTATAGATGATATACAAATATCGTATGCAACCAAAAAAAATCTTCTTGAAATTATTTTATAATTATCCTTATTGATCCATTCTCTACTCATTCTTACACTTTTTTCCGTCTCTTAATACGTAATAATAATGGTGCTAGTGATAATAAAAATCCTAATCCTAATGGATTACATGGATGAAATATCCATTCTGCTACACTTACAATTCCAAAAGCTCCCAACATAGTAATTGGTAGCAATCTGCTATAATCTCTCACATTTACTCTATAATACATAATCCCTCGATATATAGATACCACATACAAGATGATGAATAGAATACCAGTGATAAGACCGTGGTCATGCATCACTTGTAAGAAGGAATTATGTGCATGTACTTGTAAATCCTCTCCTACCAACGCTCCCATAATTTCATGTCCTGTTAAATTCATCTCTCCTATATAGGCTTTCCAAATGTCCACACGTCCATTCGTATCAATCCTAGGAGCTTCTTCCTTTGACTCTTCTTGTCCATTAGATACATATAATACTTGATTGTTACGACTGGCTATTTCCCCTAAAATAATTACCTCTTCTTCCGTCTCTACCCCATATCGTTCAAACAACAATGATAAGTAGCGCTCTACTGTCACATACCAGGAAGAATCCATTGGTTCATCCCAATATATAGAAGCTGCTGTAACTTCAATATCTAACATTACTGGGTCATTCGTGACCGCTGGTACAATTCTTGTATACATAAAAAACACAGGAATACTCAACATCATTGTTATCATAATAATCGCAAAGCGTGTTAAAACAACTCTCCATATAATCTTACGAGCATATAGAAGTAGTACACCGACAACACCTATTCCTATCCCTACTAATGTTAAGATTCCAAGTCTTGAAATAGTCATAAAAATATACGCTACAGATGCTCCTAGTAAAATCATCAGTACAGGAATCGCCATTCTATTTTTTTTACCATATGCATTAAGTAATAAAACAAGGCATACGCAAAACACCAACACTAAATACATAGAAGTAATAGTCACCGTATGAAAATACATGGAATATCTAGTATGCATATAGTAATGGTAAGGTCTATGCACCAGAGAATATAGAATCATCCCAATAAAATGATAAACAACACCGTACATAAAATTATACATAGTATTCGTCTTATTTTCTTTGCTACAATAAAATAAATAATATGCTCCTATAGGAAACACTAAAATCTGTTGCCACGTTCTACCATTAGCATAATAATTTTGAACAATCCAAAATAGAATCAATAACGAGCCATACACATACGATAAATTTCGTACACGTTTCTTATAAATAATACGTATCAAGTGATATATTACCAATACTGCCACTGGTATTCTATAAGCTTCCCACTGAACAAGACTTTGCCACCTATCTGGTATTTGGGTGTGTTCCATTCCCATTTTCTGAACGTAATAGACAATGCTACCAAGCGTAGAAATACTAAAGGCAATCAGAGATTTCATTCTTAAAAGCTGCTTCGTATCAATCATTAATGCAATTACCAATAACAAATAAACAATAATTTTTCTTATATTAAGATCATGTGTATACTGATAAGTAGCATTCATATAATTACAACAATGTAGAATGACCATACAAAAACATAAAATCTGTAAGTAATCCTTTACTTTATTCACATTCCATACCTTTTGAAAGAGAAGGTATGGCTTACATATTTTAGCAAAATAGTAAATTAATACTCCACCTGCCACGATTGCCGAACATTCATATACGATAATATCTAAGACATTACTTCCAAACAACTTTTGGGGGAAGATAGATATCATAAGCCAAATAGTCATACTTGTAACTGTTAGAATCAGTATTCCATTCACTAAGCGATTCACATCGTACTGCTTTTGGAAAATAATAAATTTACTCTCCACCTTTTTAAGAAGTTCTCCAATTAGATAAATCAAAAACATAGCACATAATACATACGCAAATATCCACCACGGCATTACAGTGGTTTTATATTCATAAATTGCATAGCCACTATATCCTTGGTCTAATTCATTACTCATATAAGTATTTCCAGTTTCAATGGCTCCACTATCTGCATCTTTTACATAACCAATAAATAATTCTTCATAAGGAGCCCTTATAACATAACGATACTCTTCATTTATATCTACATATTGCTCAATAAGCACCTTATAAATCCCAGGATATCCCTCACCATCTAGAATCAATTGTTCCATGTAAATGATTCCTTCTAAGTCATTAAACAGGTAAAATTCAATCGTAAAATATTGTTGCTCTTGTAATTCATTCTTCACATAGAAAGAAATAGATTCTAAATAACTATATTGTGGTTGAAAATCTTGTGCAAATTCTACCGTATCATAAATTGCCATTGATGTTCTCTCAAAATTATCACTAGTTCCTGATTCTACCGTTTGTTTAATAAAACCAAATGGAAACGCTAACAACAAGACTAATACTAATCCATATGCAATTATAATCTGAATTACATTTCTTAACTTAATCTTTTTGCTCATCATCTAATCTCTTATTATCTCCTACCCGTTCTCGAATCACATATTGCGGAGCATTATTCAAGCTAATATAGATTCGCCCAATATATTCTCCAATCAGCCCCAACATCAACATTAACATTCCTCCTATAAACATTAATGCTGCCATTGTAGAACTAAATCCCATTGGTACCAATGGATTCACAAATTTCTTAACAACGGTGTATACCCCATAACCAAATCCTACCATAGCACAGATAAATCCTGACAAAGTGGCTAATCTTAACGGCTTAATTGAAAATGCTGTAAATCCATTAATCCACAAACTCAGTAATTTATGCAAAGTATATCCAGATTCTCCACAAGTACGTTCACGATGCAATACATCTACATTCCCAATCTTCTTGGTTGTTCTTAATACGAGTCCAATCACATATGGATAAGAATTCTCATATTGTATTACATGATCTATTACATATCGTTTGGCTACAAAGTAACTAGAAATATACAAATCCTTTGGCTTATCCAATAAAGCTCTTGCCATTAATTCATTCATTCTGCTTCCAAAATTTCGAAATAGAGAATGTTTCTTCTGCCCATAACGAGCATATACTACGTCATACCCTGCTTCAATTGCTTGGATCAATCTATGAACTTCATTAGCAGGCGTTTGTCCGTCATCATCTAAACATACCATAAGATCCCCGCTAGCTTGACGTAATCCCGCCATCAAAGCTGCATGTTGACCAAAGTTCTTAGAAAGATTAATCCCCATTACCTTCTCATATTGATTTGCTAATTCTGTAATGGTCTCCATAGTAGTATCTGGTGAAGAATCATTTATTAAAATAATTTCATAATCATAATGTGATAATACACTCTTCATTTCTTCTTGAATTTCTTCCACTACTTGCGATATGGTATGTACAGAACAATAACACGGTATAATATAAGAGATTCTATCCATATAATCTACACTTTCCTCATTTCTATTTTCTTTGCTATCTATTGTAATTGAGTTTCACCACTTCTATTTCTCCACCTAGAAGTTCTTGCACACATACCATTTCTACTCTCATTCCACTCATTTTATAATACTCTTCTAACCATTCTAGTGAATATTTTGTAGCATTTACAAAAAATATATGTTCTTTTTCAAGAAGTGCCTTATCTAATTCCAACGCATTTAAAGCTGTTAACCTCTTGGTTTCTAGTGGGCTTCTAGCAGCCCATCCTCCTATTATACCATAATTGTCCAGCAAATTGTTTCTCTCTTCAAAAATTTTTTCTGAAAAAGGTACATACGTATATACATCTATAAAATAAGCATTCTCTTCGTGTAAATTAGCATACATACGAATCTCCTCATGAGCTAGATTCCACGCTTCTTTCTGATGAATAGTAGCAATTAGATTCTTCTGTAAATATGGCATTGGTGCTAGAAAGAGGCAGATGAGTAATCCACTACCACAAACAAGGAGACTAGACTTTCTCCCCCTGATCTTACTCCCTAATTCTAACAATAATGCAATTAACACACAACATTCTGCAAAATAAAGCGGCATAGTAATTCTAACAGGAGTTCTTAATCCATAGATAATGTAAAGCCATAAACTACTTCTCACACCTGCCAACAAGAATAGTACTATCATATAACGAAATCTTTTCGTCAATACTATTAGTATCACCACACTTACGTACAATATGACAACAATCATATTGTACGGGTAATCACTACTCTCTAAAGTGACCGGTTCTCTATATAATAAGCGATACTTATACGCACTAATACTTTCTCGTAATCTAGTTGTAAAAGGCATTTCCTTCTCACGTATCCCATTGGCGTACTCAGCGACTCTACTCATCTTATATAAATCAATTCGTTTATCTATAGCATAATTATAATTTACTAGTAATTGTTGTTGTGGTTGTTCTAATCCAATTTCTTCATAAAAACTTTGATGTGTGTCATATTCTGGAATCACTGCATAATCATATAATAGAGTTCTCTGGTCAAATAATTCTTGAAACTCCCTCCACTCCTCACTGCTATATGCCACTTTATGAATTCCTAAGCAAGTACCAAGACTAATACCAAGCACCATTACTAATACAAGATATTTTCTAAGCGTATGTACACTCCGTAGTTCTTCTTCATAAATCCACTGACTCACTCCAGCTACGCACAGAATCGGTAACAGTAATAATGTCATTTCTTCTCGCAAGCAAAATCCAACCACTAATAATACAATACTAACCCTATTCCACCATAACATTTCTTTCCAATTAGAAACTTTAGGTGTAGTCATAAACAAAAAAATAGCTGTACTCACTAACACTCCTGCTACTACAGTATATTGAACCATTACTAAGGTATGATATTGAAAGACAAGAAAAAAGCTTCCACCTAGTAACCACAAAACTCCTCTTTGCAATCTACTCTTCCCATAAGTCAATATTCTATCAAGAAATAAATAGAAGCATCCAAACTGACAACCACATACAAAAAGTCCAAACCAAGGAACCTCACGTACAATCTTATAACCAAAAGCAATCAACATCCCTAACGGATACAAAATCTGTATATTACACCCTTCAGGTGTCCCTGTATAATTGCCCGATAAAATATCATGAATTAGAACATCATCATTTATATCATAATAAAAATCAAATGCACTCGCCAAATATATAAGAACTAACATCACTCCTACAAACGCAACATAATGATTCCCATTTTTTCGTATATGTTTTCCTACACCATGTATCATCTTATTGATAAAACTCCTTTATTGTATTACATATATAAATCACTTGCTCTTCTTGTAACCCATAATACATTGGTAATCTTAATAATCGTTCGCTTTCTTTCGTAGTGACCGCATCACTTCCATGAAATCTTCCAAATTTCACTCCTGCCGGCGAAGAATGTAACGGTATATAATGAAATACTGCGTAGATCCCCTTTTCCTTTAAGTAATCAATTAAGCTTGTTCGCTCCTCTAAATCTCTTGCCTTCATATAGAACATATGCGCATTATGTACACAATGCGTTGGAACATATGGTAATTCTATACATCCCTTATCCGATAAAACTTGTAAGTTACTAGCATATCTCTCATATAAAGCTAAACGATCTTGTAACATCTCCTGTGCCATTTCTAATTGTGCATATAAATAAGCAGCATTCATATCACTAGGGAGATAAGAAGACCCACAGTTCATCCAAGTATATTTATCTACTTGACCACGAAAGAACTTACTTCGATTGGTTCCTTTTTCTCTTATAATCTCTGCATCCTCTATATAAGTATCATCTTGTATTAATAAAGCTCCACCTTCTCCCATACTATAGTTCTTTGTTTCATGAAAACTATAGCACCCAAAATCACCTATAGCACCTAACATATTCCCCTTATAAGTTGCCATAATCCCTTGTGCTGCATCTTCTATCACCAATAGATCATACTTTTTTGCAATTTCCATAATGCGATCCATTTCACACGAAACCCCCGCATAATGTACAGGTACAATCGCTTTCGTTCGTTTTGTTATAGCATCTTCTATTAAATCTTCATCTATATTCATGGTATCTTTTCGTATATCCACAAACACAATAGTGGCTCCTCTAAGTACAAAGGCATCTGCAGTGGAAACAAACGTATAAGAAGGCATAATCACTTCGTCACCCTCTTGAATCCCTCCTAATAAAGCGGTCATTTCTAGTGCATGGGTGCAAGAAGTCGTTAACAAGCATTTTCCTGTCTTACTATTTTCTTCTATCCACATATGACATTTTTTTGTAAACTCTCCATCACCACAGATTTTTTCATTTTCAATTGACTTTTTGATATAATCTAATTCTTTTCCAGTAAATGGTGGTACATTAAAATTAATCATTTTATTTCCTATCTTTCTTATCTAATAATATACTTCTAATAATATACTGCAAACAATTCATTTTTCATTTGCTCTTGATACTCTTTTTCTTCTATTAAGGCAACTATCTCTCTATACTTAAATGCCTGTGAAGTTTCTTCTATTTGCCCATATTCTATCATATCCACCATAGAAATATCTACAATCAATACAAAATCATCTGTTTCCTCATTCCTTCTTCGCATATCCATATCTTGTAAAAACATAATATTACTATAAGAGTCTAAATCAATCCATGCCGTAGTCAAATATGCGGACATACCAAAGTAGTAATGCAATGCTGGTAAATTTCCAAGAGTTACTAATTCTGCATCTAATCGCTCTTGCTCCTTTAAAAACTCATACAATTCTTCTATGGAATTGGCACGTATTTCATCCGTATACATTCCTTGCAATCGAGGAATAGTAGTAATCCTAGTATCTCTTAATAAGTATTCGCTACTTCCACGAAAAACAAAAAAATGTCCAAATAACAGACTTTGTATAAAGAATAAAAAAATAAATCCCGCCAACATTCCTTGCACAGCAAATGAAATGGTACTATATCGTATTAACAAATAACACATACAAATCATAATCGGTGCTATTAGAAAAAGATTATTTAAAATAGGATAAATATTGTTATTACTTCCAAACGGAGTAATAATCAATAAGAGTAATCCCATACTAGCTCCCAACTTTTGCTCTTTCGTTACTTTTTTAGATACTAAGCACCAACTAAGAAACGTGAAAGACAACATAATAAAGATAATCCCTAGTCGTAACATAGAATCATACGTTTGATATTGAATATTAAACAAACCTTGTCCATAAAACCATCGAAACAGTACAAGTACACCAATCATATACAATGCTTTTTGTATCCAGCAATACTTTAAAAACTGTTCTTTTCTTTTCCAAAAGCGAAAATACACAACACCAAAACAAGTTGGTATTGCCATGTATACCACCCACTTTAAATTCTGCAAGTATATAACAAACGGAATCAACGCCATAGTTACTATAGAATAATCACTACCACCAGTAGCACTGCCTAATTGCGATAATTCTTGTATAGTACTCACTATATCATCCATTCCAAAACGCAATAAGATAGGTAGCACACCCAGCATGATCCCCAATATGTAACCAAGCACACACCATCCTGTATCTTGTATGATTTTTTTCGTAGTTTTTCTAGTTAAACAACCATAATACCATACACATAGAATAAGTATAGATTCTACCAAATTAGGAAATCGCACAAAAACATTAAGACCAAGACAACAACCCGACACTAGATAACACCAATTATGCCCTCTAGTCAATCCATGGTATAAAAAGAAAATTCCTAATGTCACAAGAAAATACGTCACATAATTATAAAGAATCACTGTTGGGCACCAACATAAGCTAATAGCTAAGAGTTCTCCTAGCCACACCAAATGTGCAGGAATCTGCTCTTTTAACAAAAAATAGGCTATTAATGCAGTACTACTAATTAACAACGCACTACAAACATTCATTCCTAGCAAAGTATCCCCCATAGGTGTCTGTTGCAGTAAGTCTCCTATCCAATTAGACAAATACGTAGCAATTACCCACCAAGAAGCTTCCACTTCCTGAAACATCTCGTAGTTATAGAGGCTATACCCCGTATCAGTCAAATCCACCCCTTGATTTATATGGCGAAACGGGTATACTACTAAGAACAATGGAAAAAATCCATATTCTACTATTTTTTTCCATTGTTTCTTACTCATATCATCTCGCTCCTTTCCCCTTATAAAGACTCTTCCCTACACGAAACACTTGTATACGTATATATTCTAATGTAACCCCCATGATAAATAACACTACTATACACAGCATGAGATTCCACACTCTTACTAGAAATGAATACTCTTTACATACTCCCAACCATTTATGCCATTCATAGCGTATTTCAATATGTTCATGTAATAGGTATACTCCTAATACATAGGGAGCAATCCTCCTAATCCCTTCCTTCAACCACCGTTTTTCAATCTTACAGTGCAAGAAATACATAAATAATGATATGGATGCCACCAAATTCAAAATATGATTATAATGGAATACACTTTTGCGCCAAGCATAAATCACTTGTATTTCCATATGATAATTAGTAAAACATAAAAATAGTACCATTATAAAATATATACCAAACACATAAGTATACAGACTTTTTCTCTTAGATGAAAAGTATGAAATTCCATATGATTTTATGTACGCTCCCACAAGATACACACACATCATCCACTCAAATCCATATCCATATCCATCCATAACAAGCGAAAACGGAATAATAGATTTACTAACACTAAATATAAGAAGTAATACTATTAAAATTATTTGCACTTGTTTCTTAGGTAATTGCTTCATCCCACTATTCAAAAAAGGCATACACAATAACAACATCATATATGTACTTAGAAACCAGTAATGTTCTGTCATAATAGGAAATACATATGGTAACATTTTATAAATATTCAATTCTTCTAATGATATTGTTCCTATTAACAATAAAACGATTGGTATAAGCAACGAATACCATAAAATCTGTAACCATAATTCTAAAATACGACTAAATCGAAATTCCTTATCAATCAACAAATATCCTGATAATATAATAAATAAATTGACTGCTACAATAGAACAAGCTTCTAGCAACCAATAGAAATAATCTATACCGCTACCATTGGATAAATCCTCTACTAATAATTCTCCTTTTGATAAATAATGTAGTACAACAATCATTCCCATTGATACAATTCTAATGAGTTCTAAGTTAGCTTTCCGTTTTTCCATATGTTATTCCTTATTACGAAAGATAAATAATTTACTAAATACATAATTCGATACTACCACTACTACTTGTGTTACTAGTTTAGCTATGGAACCATCCATATGGAGTAACTCTACCATTCCCACCATAATACCCATGTCCATAACGCCTGATACAATCCTACAAGAAAAGAATTTTACAAATTCCTCCATAATACCTTTTGCATCTTTTATTTGACTGCGAAAAACGAATGTTCGATTGGTGTAATAGGCAAATAAAACGCACAAAATCCAATCCAATCCATTAGCAACTATGTAATGCATATGAAATACACGAACAAACAACTCATATAATACAATATTTAAAATGGTTGCCATAACACCCCAAAATAAATACAAAATAATATCTTCATATTTATCATACAGTAATTTTATAAAATTTATCAAATTTTCCCCTTATCTGCACGCAAGGACATACCCTTTAGATATGTCCTGCTTTCGTTTCTTATTTTTCTAAATCCACCTTTTTCAAAAGAGCTTTCATCTCTTCTACAGATAACCACTGCGTATTATTATCAGAACTATAAGCGAATCCCTCTTCTACTTTTCTTCCTGTTGGAGTGACCATCTTAGCCGTATCCCAAACCATTTGAGGATAGATAATAAAATGTTTATCATATTCATAGGTAGTCATAGAATCCTCTACTGTCACCATAATCTCATGTAACTTCTCACCTTCTCGAATCCCTACTTCTGGCATTGGACAATCTGGTAACATAGCTTGCGCTAAATCTGTAATCCGAAAAGAGGGAATCTTAGAAATAAAAGTTTCTCCACCTCTAGCCTCTTCTAATGCTTTAATCACTAATTGCACTCCTTCTTCTAAACTTATCCAAAAGCGTGTCATACGATAATCAGTAATAGGCAATTCCTTCGCATTGTTCTTAATCAAATTATGAAAAAACGGAATTACCGATCCTCTGCTTCCCGCTACATTTCCATAGCGAACTATAGAAAAAGAAATGTCTCTACTTCCTGCATAAGCATTGGCTGCAATAAATAATTTATCCGATACTAACTTGGTACCACCATACAAATTCACTGGATTTACCGCTTTATCAGTAGAAAGTGCCACCACTTTCTTAACATTAGAATCTAAAACGGCATCAATAATATTCTGTGCTCCCGTTATATTAGTCTTAATTGCTTCATGTGGATTATACTCACAAGCTGTAACTTGCTTCATAGCTGCCGCATGGATTACATAATCCACACTATCAAAAGCACGTCTTAAACGTTCCTGATCTCGTATATCTCCTATAAAAAAACGTAATTTTTCTTTATATTCTGCCATTTCATTAGCCATTAAAAATTGCTTAAACTCATCTCTTGAATATATAATAATCTTCTTAGGATTATAATGTGTCAATACATATTTAGTAAAACACTTTCCAAAAGATCCAGTACCACCAGTAATTAATATTGTTTTATGATCTAACATGATTTCCCCTTCCATTAGATGATATCTTGATATTTTACCATACTATTTCGATTCTGACAAATAATATCTTGGTATCTTCTTTTATCCAATATCAAATTTGATCTTCCTTTTGTCCAATTCTCCATCTTGATAAATTGTAGACAGATCTTGTTTCGTACAATATTCCTCTAATAATGGTTCAAAGGAATCACACGTATTATTCATACAATTATTACAAACCGTGTTGTCTAATTCATTATTTAATAATCGCTTTCGTAAATCAGTAAATACTTCCCCTTCCCAAGCTTCTCTTAAAGATACTTTATTCAGATCTGCCACAATCAAATAATTGGAAAATCCAACACAACAAGCACTTAAATATCCTTCACAAGTAATACTGATTGTTCGAAACGCTTCATTACAACGTTCTTTCTTACAACTTTCTTGATCCACACTTAATTCCTCTATTACATCAGATAACATACCACCTTGATTACCTACCTTCCAATACATCATCTCATCTACATCTTCTCCTATTAATTCTTTCAACTCTTCTTTTGCATTGGCAGTATATTTTGTTAGAATCGTAGAAGTAAATAGATTAAATGATAAGTGATTTTCTTTTTTATAGGTAGCCATTTGCTTAATATGATCAATCACTATATGAAAATCGTCTTTTCCATGAATAAATTCATAATCTGTTTGATTAGATGCATTGATTGAAATTTTAATACTATCAAGACCAGCTTCAACACACTCTTGCACTTTATCCATAGTAGCCAACGAACCATTCGTAGTAATATACACATAGTCATACCCGATCTCTTTCGCAATTTTAATGTACTTTGCAAGATTGGGATTCAAAAAAGGTTCTCCAGATATATAATAACCAACCTCTCGAATTCCTTCTACATATGCTTCCTTTAGAATTCGTATTAAGAAGTCTTCTTTTATATAAAGTGGCTTTCTCTTTAACTTTCTCACACTACAAAAAATACATTTATGATTACACGTATTATTAATCTCAACTAACATATTCTTCGTTGGTAACTTAGGCTTTTCTAATAGAAGATGTTCTCCTTTATTCTCTTTTACACGCTCATTTAATTTCATATTACGAACCATGCCTTTCTTCCTATGTGATTACGCAGCCTATTTTTTTCTCTCATAATAATTCACTATACGTTTAATTGCATCTATCACATCTATCACATCTTGATTTGTCATTCCATAATATAGCGGAAGGCTAATCATCTCGTCGTATAGCGACTCTGCATGAGGACATAAACCTTTTTTATATCCAAGTTTTTGGTAATACGGAAAGTAATACACAGGAATGTAATGTACGTTACAGCAAATATTTTCTGCCATCAATGCATCAAAGAATTGCCTTCTATCAATGGTTAACTCCTTAATGTTCAATCGTAGTATATATAAGTGCCTCGTAGTGTCAGAAGCTTCTATTTCTTCTTGCACTCTAATAGCTTTCATAGGGGTAAATGCCTGATTATATTGCTCCACAATCTCTTTTCTTCTGGATGTAAACATTGGTAATTTCTTTAATTGACTGATAATCAAAGCAGCCTGCATATCCGTCATTCGATAATTATAACCTAATGACAATTGTTCATAATACCATGGTTCTGGATCTTTTGTCTCCATCCAAGCTTCTTCTCTCGTAATTCCATGAGAACGATATTGTAGTAACTTATCATATAGCTCTTTCTGATTAGTTAGTACTGCACCACCTTCTCCACCTGTTATGGTCTTTACAGGATGAAAGCTAAATGTA
Organism: Eubacteriales bacterium; assembly: GCA_044425555.1. GTDB lineage: Bacteria > Bacillota > Clostridia > Lachnospirales > Lachnospiraceae > JAWXVE01. The sequence continues at coordinate 25,093 of JAWXVF010000001.1, read as the reverse complement.
CTCATATCCGCTATAGAACCTACTCCCTTCCCCTTATAACGAGTTCCAATAGAATGGGCAGCGTCTTCTATCAGAATTAATTTATGCTTCTCACAAATCTCTTGTATGGCATCTAATTCTACAGCTTGTCCTGTATAATCTACTGCTACGACTACTTTTGTACGACTTGTCACTTGCTTCTCTATCTCACTTGGATTAATATTATACGTATGTGGATGAATGTCTGCAAAAACAGGAGTTGCTCCACAATACAAAGCACAGTTTGCACTAGCAGCAAATGTAATTGGAGAAGTAATCAGTTCCTCCCCTTCTTGTAATCCTGCTGCCATACAAGCAATATGCAATGCTGCTGTTCCATTGCTTACCACAACAGCATATTTTGCACCTGTTTCCCTACATAATGCCTCTTCTAACTCTCTAATCTTAGGACCACACGTAAGAAAATCACTTTTTAACACCTCTAATACTGCTTCATAATCATCATCATCTAAATATTGATGACCATAATATATTTTCTCAGTTCGAATTGGAGTTCCACCTTCTATCGCTGGTTTCTCTAACATAGTAAGTCTTACCTTTCTTCTCTCTCTACTTCTCTATTGTGTATATCGTACAAGAATCTCACTAGCAATTCGTTCTGCTAATATTTGATTCCCTAATGTATTAAAATGTGTCAAATCCACCATATAATTAGTCCGTATTGATTCATCATGTGAATTCATAAAATTCAAGTTATATAAATCCACTACTTCATACCCTTCATTCATACCAATTACTCTATAAGCTTCTGCATAACTACTTTGAGGAGATAATCTTTCGTTTGCTGCAATCATCTCTGTTACTTGCTGATTAGAAGTCGGTGTAAAGAATATTACCTTCATATCAGGAAAGAACCATCCACATCTTCTCATTAATAATTCTAAATCACCACAAAATGTTCCTTCTCCTTTTGTATCTTGATATAACAAGCCAAATAACCACTCGTGTTGATGAAAATTATCATTAACCCCACCCATTACAATCAACAAATCTGTATCCGCTGGAATATCTTCCATACGTATCACCATTGGCTCTACTCCATTATATTCTGCTATGGTAGATCCCCCAACTCCTGCATTCACTACTTCCTTGGCACCTAAGATTTGTTTTAAATAATCAGGGTAGGACACTGTTCCATTTACCCCTTCTGTAATACTATCTCCAAGACAAGTAATCTTCATATTAGAAAAGTCTAATGCTGTATTCTCAATTATTTCTCTGTCTTCTTCATTCATTAGTAACGTTTCTTCAAAAGAAGTTCTTATGACAAGACGTTCATCAATAGATTTCTTTTCTTTTAAGTCTACATAATCATCATTCCAGATTGGTTTATACAAAGAAGCCTCTGTTTCATTTGTAGATGCTGCATCATCACCTACCACTACTATTTCTTGAGAGCTTACTGTGAATACATCATCTGCTACTAATAACCCTTCAATTTCTTGTGCTTCCATTTCTTCTTCTACTCGTTCATTTTCTACTTTATTATCGTACTGCATCTGTGCATCTTGTGCTGCTCGTTCTTGTAATTCCACTTGTAGATTCTTTCCTACTAGAATTCCCATCAAAAATACTAAGATAATAAATCCCATAGATTTTAATGATTTATTCCAATTTTTACCATGATCTTCCTTCATTCTTACACCTCACTTTTTACTTTCAATATTATCATACCACATCCACTCCTTTTCATACTTTAATTATTTCTTAATTTTTTGTGACTATTGTATGTTCTATCCATTCATTAGTTGATATTTTAATTCAGCAACTTCCCAGTCTTTTTGTGTATCAATGTCTTGTACTTCTAATTCACTTAAGATAATCGGCTGTGTATTCTCCATCATCAAGCTCTTTTCTCGTACAAAAGCATCTACTCGCACACAATAGAATTGTCCACTATCGTGATAATACGTCTCTAAATCTTGAGAACGCTTTCTCATATCATCAGGAGAATTAGCCTTTATTCTTCCTTCTCTTACCACTACACTACGTTGTGGTGGAAAGGAATATGCCACAATAGGAATCACTCCATCACAACCTTCTCGTTCTAGATGTAGCATCCCTTCTTCTAGTCTCTTTGCTTTAATGAAAGGGGCTGTTGGATAAAGACAACAAACATACTCAAATCTTTGCCCTAATTTTTCATATTCTGCAAGTACTTCTAATATTACATCTGCTGTTGTGGCAAAATCATTAGAAGTATTCGCACTTCGATAAAAAGGAACTACTGCACCTGCTTTTCTTGCTATATCTGCAATCTCTTCATCATCAGTAGAAACCATTACCTCTTCAAATAGTTTCGATTGTAGTGCAGCATCAATGGAATACTCAATAATTGGTTTCCCTAAAAATTCCTTAATATTTTTACGAGGTATTCGCTTACTTCCACCTCTTGCTGTAATAATTGCAATTGCATTCATCTAATAATCACTCACCTTTCTTCCCATACCGCATTTTACGGTATCTAGACAATAGATCATAATACAAAACATATGCAAGCGAAGAACATAGTTGAACTCGTATCATCTTTTTTTGCTCTTTATCCATCCGCTCTTGATAATAAGGATTGTTCTGAAAATTGGGAAATGTATTCTGCAACTCTTTTCCCATAGAGCACATAAAAGCCACGGAGCGACGCTCCGTACTTCTTACATAGGAAAACAACGTATTAATATAAAAAGTTTCTACAAACTTCTGTTCAATTTCTTTCTCATAAAGCGAGAAGTATCCTTGCTCCTTAGCGTGATTTAGCATAAACCTCGCTGCTTTCATACGATCTTCACAGCGACTTCTTGTAATAGTATGTACTGTGGAAGTATCATGCTGATAATAATAATAATACGGTTCTCTAATATAGGCAAATTTTTTTGCTTGTAAGATATAGGCAGTAGATACCGCATTGTCTTCATAGAAAATCCCTTCTGGAAATAATGGACACTGTTCTATTAATTGTTTTCGCTTATAAATCTTCACTACTAAACTACCAGAATCCAATATTAAACTAGCATATTTTTCGTAATCCAAATCCCCTGTCTGATCATCTTTATGTTGATGCATAACCTTCCCGCACTCCATAGAATGACTCTTTACAAATTGATAGTCACAAGCCACCATATCTGCACCTACTTCTTCCGCTTTTTCTAGAAGTTGCTCATACATATTAGGAGTAATCCAATCATCACTATCAACAAAGCCAATCCACTCTCCAGTAGCTGCCTGCAATCCTATATTTTTTGCTCCCCCTTGCTTTTTATTAATAGGCGAAGCAATTATACGAATCTTATCCGAATAGTTCTCTTCATAATTTCTAAGAATCTTTAAGGAATTATCCGTAGAACAATCATCTATTGCTACTATCTCATAATCAGTTATACTTTGATTCACCAAAGAATCCAAACAATATTCTAATTTTCCATCTGCTTCCATATTGTAAACTGGTACAATTATGCTCAACTTCACTAATAACTCCTCTTCTATCATACATTCTCAAAAGTAATTCTAGAAACCCCTCCATCCTTAGGAATATCTAACACACAATAAGCTAATCCCTTTCCATCCCTAGGTTGTCCTAACGACCCTGGATTTAGATACAACGTTTTTCCTACTTGTCGTTCCATTTGAAAATGACTATGACCATGTATTACATAATCATATTCTGTTTCTTCTAGTTCAGAATCAGGGTAGATTCTTCCTTCTAAGTAGCTCTTCCTACTTCCATGGCATACAAACCATTTTTTCATGCCTAGATCTAACTCTAAGTAATCTGGCAAGGATTGAATGAATTCTACTACTTCCCCAATTCTAATATCATCAGACATTCCATATGGTTGATTCCAATGAGAAGCATGGTTACTATGCATGACTTCATAGCATTCATCGTGATTTCCTCGTACCGCCACTAAATTAGGAATACTCTTTATCAAGTTTAATACACCATCATCCAAATAACCATATGCGAGAAAATCTCCACAGAATATATAGAAATCCTCTTTCTTAGGCTCTTCTTTCTCTAGCATGGCTTCTAACGCTCTTTTATTTCCATGTACATCTGAAAAAACTACTACTTTCATACATTCTAACCTCTCTCTATTTGAATCTTCTCACTCTCCACACGGTAGACCATATCACATTTCTCTATCGTCTGTAGTCTATGAGCTATAATTAATAAGGTTTTCTTTCCATGTAAGTGATGAATTGATTGCATAATAGCACTTTCTGTATCATCGTCTAATGCTGAGGTTGCTTCATCTAAAATTAATACTTCAGGATCCTCATAAAGTGCTCGTGCAATTCCAATTCTTTGACGTTGCCCACCAGACAATCGAATTCCACGTTCTCCAATAGTCGTCTCTAATCCTTCTGGTAAAGAACGTACAAATTCATCTAATTGCGCTTCTTTCAACACATGCCATACTTGCTCTTCATTAATATCATCATCCACTACACCAAATGCAATATTTCTACGAATCGTATCATCTAGCATAAAAATCATTTGTGGAATATACCCAACATTTCTAAGCCAACCTTGATAATTCGATTGAATTGCTACATCATCTGCCAATATACTACCCTCTTCAATCTCCAACAATCCCAATAGTACATCTATAATCGTACTTTTTCCTGCTCCCGAAGTTCCTACAACCCCCACTGAACTCCCTACTGGAATTTTCATAGAGGCTTTTGTAAAAATATTCTTATAAGAGTTTGGATAAGCATATGTAATGTCTTTTACACTTATCTCTTTGTTTAATGCTAATTTCTCAATTACTCTTTCTTGCATACCATAAGATGAAATACCCTCCTCGTCACCTCTAGCTTCTATTTGTTCTTGGAGGTGATCACTAATCCCCATAAAAAACGGTTCAAAATATGCCATATTATTTAATTGATTACTCAATCGATTAGCACATGGCATCAATCTTGCCCCTGCCAAAGCAAAAGCAGACAAAGTAGGAATCATGGCTTCCATAGACTGATTCGATAAAACGGCAAACAGCATATACGATACCATTGCAGCAATCACTACCGTTTCAATCAGTAAGCGAGGAGCATTGCTATATAAACTATATTTTTGCACTGCATCAACAAAACCTTTCCCACATTGGTCATAAGCACGAATAAAATAAGACTCCCTTCCCATAGCCTTAATCTCTTTAATACCTGTTACTGTTTGGGTAATGCATTTAAAAAGACCCGCATAGCAGTGTTGATTCTCTTCGCCAGCTTGGTACAAAATTGGTTTTAATTTCGCCTTAACAAACAATACTGTTAATGTTAATACCATAATCATCGTCAATGACATCCAAAAATCAAGAATAATTAATACAATTCCTAATATAACCAATACTACACCCTCTGATACTACTGTTAAAAAAGATAAAATCCATGAGTACATATTATTCACATCTGAAGTGATATTCCTTTGAATCACAGCAGTATCTGCATTTAAGTAAAATTCATATCCCTTATTCACATAATATCGCATTAATCGTTTTGATGTATCAAATTGATTAGTGTAAATAAAATGATAAAACCATTTATGTTGCATAAATAAAAATAGATTCTTAACTACAAAGGCGATAATTAATAAAATCATAACAAATACGGTCAGTTGTGTCGCCTCTTGGAATCCCAATGTATTGCCCATCCAGACTAACATATCATTTTCTGTAAAAGATTCTGGTGTAATCACCAATGTTACAATTGGTATCACCAATGCAATACTAAATGTTTCTAGTACTGCCCCAACCAACATTCCTATCATTAATAAAAACATTTGTATTTTTTGTTTTCTATTCAATAAAATATCTAATTTTTTGATAATCTTCATAATTCTATTCATCCACCTCACATTTTCTATATGTGATCATTCATACGAAAGTACTGTTCTTCATCGTACTTATCTAGGAAATCAACCCCCAACATTATCTTTTCTTTTGCAAATGTAATGGCACCTAACTGTGTCAACACAGAGATTACTTGATCAAAACAATCCTCACTGATAAAATTCAAAATTTCCATAGGAACCGTTTTTTCAATTAATAAATACTCTGGAAATTCCTCTTCGTAAGATAAGTCATCTCTAGGATGCTGTTTAATCACCACTAATGCCTTCTGTCCATATTGTTCTATAATATCTCTAAATATTTTTTTTCTAGTAAGCGTATCATATAAAGGTTCTGTTAAGATTACCACTTTCTTTTTAGTAGAAGAAACTTGTCCTAAAACTTCTTGTAATTTTTCTTGGTCTTTTACAAAAAGTCTAATCAGTAATTCTTTTTCTTTCTTATTTAGTCGTTCCACTAATCTATCACGGGGTACTTCCTTGTATTTTTTATACTGATATTTTAATACGCTAAGATCATTTACTTCCATATCCTTACAATATTTCCCATATCCATTTTGTATAAAGATATAATTTAACTTAGACATTAAAACCTTAATAGGAAATGCTCCTCTATTATCACACCTAGCAGCGTCAAATATACTCAAACAATTCAATCCATCTTCTATAGCATGGTACGGAATTTTATACTGATTCAAATAATAACCAATAGGATCAGAATCACAGTACACATAAATATCTTGATACATCCTCATATCAACAGGAACATAAGGCGCTTCTAGCTTTGCTAAGAGTTTCGTAAAACGTATTCTTGCAATCATATTTTTCACAATGTTCCCTTGATTCTCTTTAAAAAAATCTAATTCTTTGAATTCTTCTGGTAATTTTTCATCATACATATATACTTCATCAAAGATTTGACTCATTTCTAATCGTTCTTGTAAATCACCAAAATCAATAGACATTTTACTTAATACGATAGTAGCCTTCCCTTTTGTCTTATTATCTATAGCTATTAATTCCAATTCTTTTAAAACCGTAATGTATACATGATAAAACGTATGACAAACATATACTCTTTCTTTCAACGATTTCCAACTCCCTTACTCATCTCTCTTTTTCATAAGATAACCATACATTTTTCTTTCTTTTATAGGTTGCACTTTGCTTAATGGTCCACTACTTTCCCATATCATATCACAATTTAGAAGATTTTCACATAACTTTACTAGTCTTTTTGCCACTTCTTTCTCATTCCACTCATCTGCTATGGTAGCATAAGCATTTCTCCCTAATCTTCTACACAACTTATTATCTTCCATTAATCTTGTAATAGAGCGTATCAATTCCTTTTTATTGCCATTTTTATATACTAATCCATTTTCTTCATGCTTAATCAGAAACGGAACTGCTCCAATTCCATGACTAGCAACTATAGCACAACCACTATTCATAGCTTCATTTAATACCGCACCCCATCCTTCCATAAAATCACTAGTAAATAAAAAGATATTCGCTTCTTCCATATATTCACGAACTATTGCAGGCGTACCATAACCTCGCCATGTAATTACATCTTCTAACCCTTCTTTTTCAATAACTTGTAGAAGCTCTTCTTCTCCCTGTCCACCACCTATTATATTCATATGAAAGTTATAACCTTGCTTCTTTAAGAAGCGAGTAACCTCTATAGCTAATTCAGGGTGTTTCCAATAGAGAAACCGTCCTACCCACAATAACTCTATTCTCTTTCTTTCTTTTTGGTCTAATAACTCTTCTATTTGATATTCTATAAATTTCGGAAAGTAACCAAACTTAAATTTTTTATTAGGATACGCTTTCACTAAACTATAATCATATGATACATAACCACCTGCACATAACAAATATACAGGATCATTTCTATATTGTGTATGATCTTTATACTTTTTTATTAATCCGCGTGGGGAGAATACTTTCCATACCCCCTCTTTGTATAAGCGTTCTGCATAACGTAATACAATGCGTTTTTGTGCGAGTCGTTCTCTAATATAATCCTCATTCTCTACTCCACCAAATATTACAACTTCACTTTCTAGAATTAAACTCTGACACAACTCTTCTGCTTGTTCGTACTCTAATACATAGGGTACATTCTCTAATTCACCTCCCCACCCCATACGTATCCGTTCTTCTTCCATAGGTTGCGTTTGAATAAAACGATAATTCTCACCAAGCAATTCATACATTCTATTAGAAAGAGGAATTTGATGATGATTTATATAATTCGATACAAAAGTAATCTTCATTCTCTACTCCTTTTAGCCTCTCTCTTCTTTTACTTGATGATAAATTTCTACTAACCTCTTATAGTTTTCTTCCATATGATGAGTAATCTTAGCTCGTTTTCTAGCATTTATTGATAATTCTACTGCCATTTCATCATCCCCTAAAACTTTACATATCTTATCTACTAAATCTTCTATTATATAGGTTTCATAGAGCATGGCTTCTTTTTTATCCTCTACCATGCTTGGAATACCACCTACATTAGATGCTACTACTGGTAAGCCTAATAACATGGATTCTCCTATAGAATTTGGCGAATTTTCCATGACAGAACAACTTACTAATATATGAGAATCTAACATCAATGCACACATTTCTTCACTAGATACCATTCCCACTTGTTCCACATAACCTTCTAAGTGGTTTTTTTCTATTAACTCTCGTAGATACAAGCCATAAGCACTGATTTTTAACTTGTCTTTCCATGTACTCCACCTTGTAATACAGTTTCCTGTGACTCGTACACGTACAGTAGGAAACCTTTTTATTATTTCTGGTAATGCCATTAGTAGAAAATGAAATCCTTTTAATGGATAATCAGCTTGTGTAATTAAAATGGTATTTCGCTTACACTTCACTAATTCCCATTCCTCTTGGTAGAACTCCTTACGCAATGTTTCATTTAAGTGATAATAATTAACATTTTGATGAAATGATTTTGTATACTCATAATCCGCCCTAGTTCTTCCTAATACATGGGTTATATTTTTTAATACTTCTACTTCTCGTTTTCCACGTAACCAAAACTTCTTTTTTTGTTGTACAATAGAATCTTTCTTAAGCCAATCTCGCAAGGTAACTCTCTCATAAATATTTTTCGGCAAACCAGCATAATACTCTTTCGCACATAACCCACATAAGCCTTGCATACTAATCATAAGCTTGTCTTTTACCACTACACTTTGTACCATTGCATAGGAATGAGCATATTCCGTGCCAAATATATGAATTAGGTCTGGTTGAAAATGGTTTACGATTTCTCGTAAGTTCTCTTCTAACGAAGCATCATATTTTTCAGGATTCCCTACATCTTCATAGAATCCATAGTAAGAAATTCCTTCCACACTCCCCTTTACCACCAGTTCACTTTCTCTTGTTGGATAGCAGATTCCTAATATAATGGAAGAATCTTCTCTTTTTTCTTGTATTCTGTTTAAAGTACCTGTTAACCAGCCTTCCTTATGGCTTGACTCTACACCTAATTCTTTTGCAATGATTGGTAGCATAATATTACATAACCATAGTATACGCATATTATTTACTCCTTCTATACAATACTTTTTTGACTCCATTATACAAATTGGCATATCTCGAGTTATTTGCCATCTTCTTGCGTACGCTAGATAAAGTAAGTACCATACACAAGCGATAACATAATAAAGTAATAGGAGAAATATATTCTTCTGTAATCCTCTGATGTTCTTCTCTACTACGTTCTGCATTAGATAGTGTTTCTGAATATCCACCACCTTCATAAGAAGAAAGGATTTGATTTAAAAAAAATGGTCGAATTCCTTTTCGAAAATAACACCATAAGAAGTGGTCATAATCTCCACGTACTCTATAGTCCACATTATATATGTGTTCTTCTAGTAAACTTCTTTCATAATACATCCCTTGATGACATGGCATATGACGAAAGCAAGTAAAACCTGTTATTTTACGCGGCATTACTTCAACTGATTGGCTTTGTTCTTGGTAAATCTCCCCATAATATATTCCTCTATTGGGATTTTCCTCTATTTGTAACGCAACTTTTTCTAAAATGTCACATGAATAAAATGTGTCTCCACAATTTAAAAACAAAAGGTATTCCCCTGTAGCATATTGTACCCCCTGATTCATAGCATCATAAATTCCCGTATCTTCTTCTACTTTTATAAATAACGAAGAATTCTCTGCTAATCCTTCTATGCTACCATCGCTAGAACCACCATCTTTTATAATAATTTCATACTGATTATACGTTTGACACTGAATGGATTCAATTGTTTTCTGTAATTTATCTCCTGCTTGGTAACTTACTACAATCACGCTAAACTTTATTCCCATTTTCTACCTCTTCTTAATCCCACCATAACCAATCCGCTGTAATCCACGTTCTATATGGTACTAACTTAATTCCCGGAACGTCTGCTCCCCTTAAAAAGACTAGGAAAAATGCAAGGTATACTATTCCTATTCCTACTCCCAATCTATATTTCCATCGCTTTGAAGTAATGTTTGCAACAATATTAGCTATTAGAAAAATTTGTGTCCATATAAAGTAATAAGCTAATCTTGAAATCACAGGAACAAAAGAACAACAACTGTAAAGAATAAGACCAATTATATTCATTTTAAAATAAAATTCCTGATATAAATTATCTTTTACATAGCGATAAAAGATAATTGCAAATACCATAATACCTAAACATTTACCAAGATTAAAGAAAGATGTAGTATTCGTATCGTACATAGAATTCTCATAATATGGATAAATACGAAAAATAAAAGTTCGATACACATCTTCCATAAATAAAAAAGAGAAAACCCCCAGACTAATGATGCCATATTCTATTTTTCCCCATTTTCTTGTGGCAAACCAGTAGGTAGGAATTACCAACAATGCTGTCATGTGAAAGGTAGATGCTATGAATACATATCCTACAAAAGAACAATACTCTTTTTGAATCATATATTTAGAAGCATACATAACCATTGCAAAAGCAAGATAATAGCGAATGGTATTCATGCTATTAATATAATACCCAGCTAACATAAATAATAGAAATCCATAGAAAAAAGAATCCATCTGCTCATAAACAGCTTTTAACATATAATAGATAGTGACTGCTGCCACCGTTGCAAATATAGGTATAAAGGTAAATTCTCCAAATAAAATTTGGTATCCTCGTACTAATACATTAAATCCCACTTCCGAAGATACATCAATTCCATTCCATAAATCTTCAAAGATCCACAAATAATTAACATAATCATTTCCCAAACGAAACCGTAACGAAGAAACTAAAAATAATACTGCAAAAATACTTACTAAAGCATATCGACTTCGTAAGTTCTCTCTCACATATTCTCTAGTAGATACCTTTACATCCCTTTTCACATACCATGACAATACCATTACAATTGTAGTAATCCCTAAATAAAATATCATTTCTCTATTCCTCTATCATTTTACGAAACTAATGCACTGCGAATCCCTTCTCTCATGAGAACATATGCCTGCTTCATAGAAATTGTCTGACACATCTTATTCTTATGTTTCCATAGAAACCTAAAAGCAAATATAGGAGCATATCTTCTATATAGATGCTTGTACAATACACCTCTGTCATAGAAAAATTTTTCTGTATACCCGTGAAACCAAGTTGACTCACTTACCAATTCCTCACCCAATAGTACAGGAGTTGCGTATACCTTTAATCCTTTTCTAATACACTCTTGTAAGAACAGACTATCCTCACCATTACTATAAATAGCTCCTCCTCCAAATAATAACGAAAAGGTAATATTGCGTTCCATTACACGTTTTGTTCGAATAGTCATTGAAAAAGTAGGATAGCGACCACAATTATACCATCTAATACGTTTAAATTGAGTGGTATCATAAGTCTTACGTTCTGGGCATATGTTAAATTGAAACAATAGAATATCTGCCTCTGGGTGT
>JAWXVF010000001.1:0-13201 GCA_044425555.1 Eubacteriales bacterium | reverse complement strand
ATCGAACTCACGTTCCACCAGCTTCTCATATCCCTCCACATAACGAATATCTTCATCTGCAAATAATGCAATCTCACCTGTTGCACGCATTAATGCAGTATTTCTACTAAGACCTACTCCACGTTCCTTAAAAGAATAAAATTGTATACGCTTGCCATTTTCCTCTAATTCTTCGTAAGTATTTTCATCGCATTGATTTACAATAATAGCGTCTGACTGAATATTCATATGTTTTATTAAGGTTTCTAACTCTTGGTTCATTGCGGATACTAATACTTGCATATATCTCCCTAATCCTATCTGTAGTATTGACGTAAAATCCATCGGTTCCCTTGCACGAAACGAAATCCTACTATATTGATATCCATTACTTTTCCATACTGAATCATTCGTTGTATGCTTCCATACGTAGTTTTCCCTACAACAACTTCTATTACTGCTTTTCCATATTGTTTTATTTTCTCATTTTCTAATGATTCTTCACAAGAAATAGTAATTACCTGTTCTCCCTTAATACTTTTTCTCCATACCTCTTCATACTCCTTTTCTCTCCACCATCGTTCATCCTTTAATTGTACACTTACTATAGGAATAGAATAAAGAGATTCTAATGTATTTGGTACATAAAAAACGTCTGCACTCATAACGTAAAATCCCATCACGAGTAGCCCAACCACAACTCCCAACACACTGCCCCCTAATAGGGCTCTCCATGTTTCATTAGTCACCAATATTAATTGCGGAGTAGTAGGTTCACTGGCTAATTTGATATATTCGATGTGCATACTATTCTCACCATATAACTCCATAGCAGGAACAAAAGCTTCTAAGATCGGAATACACTCTTCCTTCTTAGACGAAGTTACCGTAACGCTTAGAATCTTGTAGTCTCCTTTATTATCACTGCTAACCAATTGATTCAATTCCTCTTTTGTCATATGAAATGGTAGATTCCCTAATGCTGTTTCCACTATCTCATCAAACATCATTACGTAACTCCATCCCACATCATTATACGCATAATAGATCTCACCATTAGGCTTTTGATTATATTCCACATAGAAAATTTCTGTCGCTTCATATTCTAACTTAGTAAGTATCTCTACCTCTTGTACATAATAGAGTACAACCCCAAGTACCCCACCTATTAGAAAAGATAACAGTAGCATCTTCCACTTTTCTAAGATAACTAGTACAAACAATCTGCGATCTAAGGAATAGACTTGTAATTTATCGTTGTATTTTAGCATCTATCTTTCCCTTCTTCTTTTAAGTCTTTCTTCGTATCTTCCTTGGAAAAATTCAAAAAATCACTGTTCTCTCCACTGACTCCCTCTGTACTTTCAGGGCTTACTAAAATTTTTAAAGTTAACAACATTAATTTTAAATCTAGCCACGTAGAGTAATTCATAATATATACCAAATCTAATTTTAATTTATCGTATGGTGTTGTATTATATTTACCATATACTTGTGCATATCCTGCTAATCCTGCTTTTACTTTAGTTCGTAGTCCAAATTCTGGCATCTCTTCCATATACTTTGTTATGATCTCAGGACGTTCTGGTCTTGGTCCTATAAACGTCATATCACCCTTTATTATATTAAATAATTGTGGTAATTCATCTATGCGAACCATGCGAATAAATTTTCCAATTGGTGTAATACGGCTATCATTTTGTGTTGCCAACCTTGCCACCCCATCTTTTTCAGCATCTACTCCCATACTTCGAAATTTATAAATAGAAAATTCCCTAAGCCCTCTTGTACAGCGAATCTGTTTATAGAAAACGGGTCCTCCATCATTCAATCGAATTGCCATAGCAGTAATCACCATAATAGGCATAGTAATTATACATAATAACACAGCACATACTAGATCAATGATTCGCTTAATAATTCGTTGACCAACAGTAAGTGAATACTCTCTTGTTAGTAGTACAGGAGTATCAAATAAGTGTAATTGTTCTGATCCCCTTATGATAACATCTGTTATTTTAGGCATCATATAGACACGAATAGAATTGGTATAACAATGCTTGATTAATTGATTACGTTCTTCATTTGGAATATCCCAAATAATCAATCCATCATATTGATTCCCAACTTCTTTTATCACATCTTCTAGACCAACTTTTCGATTCATTGATTTCGTAATCATATACTTATCTTTTCGCATATGAAACTTATATTGTATCCCTTCTATATCTCGTTCCCCATGAATTAGTAACAATCTTCTCGGCGGATATGCTATACGATAAAAAGAATGTGCTAGAAACGTACACACACCACAAGCCATTATATCTAATATCATTACAATCAAAAGAGGGAGAGGATTCACAAATCCTCCTATTAACAAAGAAATCTGACCATACGATAGGATCGTCACCCCAATTGTACCAAATATTTGTGAAAACAATACTTCTCCCGTTCTCAAGTACCCAATTTTAAAAGCTCCATACATATGATAGCAAAAAAATAGCATCACTCCATAAATACTAATAACTAGCCAATGTCCTCTTTCATAAAAATATACTTGAATATGATCAGCATATTGTTGATACCACAATAAACCAAATAATGTAATTTGTATCACTAAACTTAACGAAGCTAGTGCTAATACACCCAGTCTCTTTATAAAATCAATCTTTGTCATTAAATTTCTTCCTTTACCAAATAAATAGGGCGGTTCTTTGCCTCCATATATAACTTTGCTATGTATTGTCCTATAATCCCCATGCAAAACAACTGGATACCTCCCAAAAATGAAATCAAGCATATCAAAGAAGCCCATCCAGAAACAGGATCTCCAAACATTACTTTACGTACAATAATAAATACAATAAATAACACTGCCAGTATACAGAATAAGATACCCGTAATAGATGCTACTGCTAAAGGTGCAGTGGAAAATGCTATAATTCCATCAAAGGAATATAATAATAATTGCCAGAATGACCACTTTGTCTCCCCTGCAATTCTTTCTACATTCTCATATGCAATCCACTTTGTACGATACCCTACCCAACCAAAGATTCCTTTAGAAAAACGATTATATTCACCAAGTGATAGAATTGCATCTACTACTTGTCTTGTCATCAAACGATAGTCCCTTGCTCCATCCACCATATCTGTTTTTGATATTTTCTTCATTAAGCCATAGAATCTTCTAGCAAAAAATGAACGAATAATCGGTTCTCCCTTTCTACTCCCCCTTCTAGTAGCCACCGAATCATAACCTTCTTCCAAATAGGAAAACATTTCCGGTAATAAGGATGGTGGATCTTGTAAATCAGCATCCATCGCCACAACATAATCACCTTTTGCTCTCTCTAATCCAGCAAACAACGCTGCCTCTTTACCAAAATTTTTCGAAAAGGATAGTAAATGTACTCGCTGATCTTTTTCATGTAACTCTTTCACACAATGCACCGTTTTGTCTTTAGAGCCATCGTCAATAAACAGTAGTTCCACTTCTAATTCTTTCTTCCTAAAAAAAACTTCTAATTTCATGATTTCTTCATAAAACAAATGTATATTCTCTTCTTCATTGTAACAAGGTACAATCACACTTAATTGTTTCATTTTCTTTCCTATCCTATTTTTGATTATCCCATTCAATTAATTTGTCAGCTATTCTACTTACACCAGTTCCATCTACCATACGTCTTGCTGCTTCACTTAGACTTCTACGTTTCTCTGGCTCTTCTAATAACTCTTTTAGTGAATTTATTATGTTTTCTAGAACTTGAACTCCTTCTTTGTGATAATGACCACAAGAATAAATAGCTTCTTTATATGCCATAGTATCTAAGATCTCCTCTTGGTTCTCTACAAACGACAAAGCAAGTGTAGGAACTCCAACGGCACACAATTCATAAATAGTACTTCCTGCAGCAGAAATAGCCACGTCACTCTCTTGCATTATTTCACCCATGTTCTTTACATTATATAATAACGTAATATTAGAATACTCTTTCGCAAGTTCTTCTAATTCCTTTTGATATGAATGAAAAACCCCTACAATTACTACAAACTCTATGTTAACAAAATAATCTTTCATTCTGCCACAATTACTCATCATCAATAACTGTCCACCGATGTTGTATGCATCTGTTCCACCTGTCGTTAATAAAACCCGTTTACAAACGCTTTTTATTCTATATGTCACATTACGAAATTCTTCTCTAAGAGGTGCGTACTGTGTTCCTAATAGACTTTCATAGTTTGTATGTTTCTGATAATATGCTAAAGCGTCTGTTGCATATCCATTGTAATTAATTACGTAATCAACCTTATATGGTATCTTTCGTAAGTCATCTATATATACGACTCGTGCAAGCATAGACAACACTTCTAAATACTTTTTTGTCACATAATAACTATCTATTAATAATAACGTATCTGAGGATAAAGATTGTTTTAATTCTGTGATTTCATCTTCAAGGTTTGTATAATCACCTTGTAATATTTTATAAGAAAAACCTCTCTCTTGCAATATGGTCTCCATACTTTCATCTGCTACGAAAAATCGAACATCTTCTCCTTTTTCTCGTAGTGCAGTTGCAATAGATAAACATCTCATCATATGACCCGTACCAATTTTCTCATTTCCATCTACTCGTATAACAATCATCCATTCCCCTTACTGTGCAAACGCTTACAAACCACTTCAATTTTCTCACTCCATTGAAAAGGAACTTTTTCTTGAATTGCTACTAACTCCTTTTTCGTATGATACGTAGCCTGTCCTGTTTGTGGTACAGGAATGACCTCACCCCTTTTAATCCCATTCCAATGTTCATAGAACAATTGACTTATTTCTCTAATTAAACATTCATAAGTCGTCTCAAAGCTCTCTTTAGATTCCTCAAAGAGACATTCTTTTTGTACAAGAATGTCTCCTGTATCCAATCCCTCCTCCATACGATGAATAGTAACACCTTTTGGAGTGTTATCATAAAAACTAAAGAAATTCGGATTCGACCCCCTATTATATGGCAAGTAAGAAGTATGCAAATTAATAATATGCTCTCCCATATATTCTATAATTGATTTCGATATTAAATGTCTATAATTAAAACTTACTATAAAACTTGGTTGTAATATTTCTACCATCTCTAGCGAAATCTTATGAGAAAATCTTAGTACACATTCTTCTTGTTTGACAAGCCAATCATACAATTCATCTGTATTTTGATTATTGGATAAAAATAAAATTGCCCCTTTCGGTAATTGTGTAAATTGAATCGGTGTTCCATACAAAATCTTTACATCTGCCACCATACCTATCAAGTCTTCCATATACTTAGGTTGTATTCCATATCCAGGACGTATTATTCTAATATTCTCTTCGCTAAAACGTTCCCCTTTCTCAATATCCTTCACCGCAAAAAGAGATCTTCGAAAAGTAACACTATCTTCTTCTTGATTCGCCACACCGTACTGAACATTCCCTAGTATTTGCTCTACACTACGAATTCTTTCTACCATTTCTTTCATCTCTGTAGGCGTCATAGAAAAAGAAGCATCTGGATTATCAATTTCTCTTCCCATACAAAAATGTTTTTCAATTACACTAGCACCTAAGGATACGGCTACCATAGTAACCTCATCTCCTAGGGAGTGATCTGATAAGCCTACCGCCGTATGAAAGCTCTCCTTCATATCTACCATCGTTCGCAAATTCATATCTGCTGGAGTTGCAGGATAGGCACTAGTACAATTTAATAGAACAATTTGTTGATTGCCTTCTTCTAAAATGGCTTCTACTGCCTCTTTGATTTCTCCTTTTGTACTCATTCCTGTTGACATAATGATAGGTTTTTTTGTTCTTGCAATATAACGTAATAATGGTAAATGGACCATTTCAAAAGAAGCTACTTTATAAAATTCACAACCTATTTCTTCTAAAAAATCCACCGCACTTTCATCAAATGGAGTAGAAAAAAAATCAATACCTACTCGGTCTGCTTCTTCTTTTAATTCTCTTTGCCACTCCCATGGAGTATATGCTTTTTCGTATAATTGATAGAGATTTTCTCCCTCCCAAGTCCCATTTTTCACTTGGAACCATTCCTTTTTACAATCTATTGTCAAAGTATCTGGTGTGTACGTTTGAATTTTGATGCAATCTACACCACACTCTTTTGCCTTTCTAATAATCTCTTTCGCTCTTTCTAAACTTTTTGCATGATTTGCACTCATTTCCGCTATAATATATACAGGGTGTCCTTCTCCAATCATGCGTTCTTTTATCTTAAATTCTTTCATTCCATATCCCCTTCTAATTCCTTCTCCTTATAAAAAGATTGACATAGTCCTTACAATCGTCTCAAAGTTGTCTTAATAGCATAATGCACAAAGCAATATCCACTTTTTAGAATTGAGAGGTTTTCTTGTTTTCGATACAAATACCATATACGTTGTATGGCCTTTATTTTATTGGAAGATAAAGAACTGCTCGGTCTGCGATATCGTACGAATACCTCATCTAATCCATAAGCCCTATATCCACTTCGAAGAATCTTCCACCAAGTCGCTGTATCTTCACTTTCTATAGTAGGCATCTTAATTTCTTCCTTTGTAATCTTTGCAAGATCCAATAATACTGTAGAGGTGAATATGATTGTATTTTTCAATGCTTCTTCATATGTAATAGTGTTTGGAACATGAGCTATTTTCCCCAACCCCATTCCTTTTTCATCTGCATACTCATAGGATGTACATAGAAAAGCGGCATTTTTTTCATGAGCAAAGGCCACCTGTCGCTCTAATTTCTGTTCTTCCCACAAATCATCTCCATCCAAAAATGCAATAAATCTACCTCTTGCTTCTTCAACACCACGATTTCGTGCCTTTGCAACACCTAGATTACTAGGTTGTAATATCACCTTAATAGGTGATACGGTATATTCTTGTAAAATAGCTCTTGTTGCGTCTGTTGAGCCGTCGTCTACAATAATCAACTCCCAATTCACATAAGTCTGCTGCTGTACAGATTGTATCGTCTCTCTAATATATTGTTCTCCATTGTAGACTGGAACCACTACACTTACCAAATCATTCATACCATTAGTTTCTCCTAATTAGAGTCATTTTAACATATTTTCTAAATTAAGTCATTAAAAAACAAAAAAGAAACTTCGTATAGTAACAATACAAAGTTTCCTTTCATTCCCTTTATTTAATCTTGTAAATCCAATCTGATTTGATCTGCAATTCTTGCAATATACTCACTATTCGTGGGCCGTTTACATCCCATTTCCTTAGAGTATACAAATAAAGATTCAAATTTCACAGCACTTCCACGCTCCCAGGATACTTCTATTGCATTACGTATTGCTCGCTCCACACGGCTTCCATTTGTAAAAAACTTTTTTCCTACCATAGGATACAGCAGTTTCGTTACACTAGTTACCCGCTCCATATCATATACAGATAATACAATAGCCTCTCTTAAAAAATGATACCCCTTTAAATGTGCTGGCACTCCTAAATCTAAAATGATTTCTGTAGCACAACGTTCAATCTTTACTAATGGAATTTCTTGTACATTCATAGTAATCACTCCCTCTTCTTTCACCTTTTTGCATTATTTTGCATTTTTTTGTCTCTCTTGTGGTTATGATACCATGGTAGTTTTCGTTTGTAAAACCCTTCCCATCTACAATTTTCGGTTTTTTCTGCCCTAATTATTGAATATTTCTAAATTATAGAAATTATGTGTCACTTTAATTTCTTTATAGGATATTTTCTTCTACTTCAACTTTATAAAATTTTTATATTTTTTCTAATGTTTCGACAATTGATTTAACTTCTTGTACACATTCTTTCGCACATACTAATACGGCATTTTCCGTTTGAGCAATCACTAAATCTTGTATTCCTATAGTTGCAATCAACTTATCTGTTGTATACACAATACAATTTGTTGTTTTTTTTGCAATTGTTTGACCAATTCGAATATTTTCATTTTCATCCTTGTCCATGATAGAATCTAAAGCATCATAACTTCCCACATCATTCCAACCAAAATCAGCTGGCAATACCACTACATGATCAGCTCGCTCCATAATCCCATAATCTATTGAAATCTTTGGAATAGTAGGGTATATCTTTTGTATGGCTTCTAGCTCATCTTCTTTTCCAAATGTTTCTTGTATTTCTTGCAGTGATTGATAAATATCTGGTAATAACCGTTTAAAATAATCTAGAATCACTGAAACTTTCCAGATAAACATACCACTATTCCAAAGGTAATCTCCTTGCTCTAAGTATCCTTTTGCCGTTTCTACATCTGGTTTCTCAACAAACTCTTTAACCACATATGCACTTCCTTCTCTTATTTCATCGTGTTGAATATACCCATATCCAGTAGACGGAAACGTTGGTTGTATACCAATTGTAACTAATCGGTCTGTCTTATCTGCTATTTCCACACCTTGTTTTAATATATTTTGGAATTCTCCCCTATCTTTAATGAAGTGATCAGACGGCACTATACACATAATACCATCTCCATATTTTTCCATAATCTCTATTGCTGCATATCCTATACAAGCAGCTGTATTTCTAGCAGCAGATTCTGATAGAATATGATCTCGTCGAAATCGATCTCCCGTCATGCTATGAACCAAATGTACTTGTTCCATATTGGTTACTACAAATATATCCTCTTGTTCTACCACTCCTAACAAACGATCAAACGTTTCATTGATCATAATATCTTTTCCCGATAAATTCAAAAATTGTTTAGGAAGTTCTCTAGTACTAAGTGGCCAAAATCTAGTGCCACCTCCTCCAGCCATAATAATACCGTAAGTTTTCACATTCTCCTCCTTCTATAAACGTGCCGAATCTACGTGTTCACAAAACCATTTGTATGCTAACCAAACACCTTCTTCTAAATCCACTTTATGTTTCCAACCTAATTCATGTAATTTGGTAACGTCAGTAATTTTTCGCATAGTCCCATCTGGCATATCTGTATTCCAAAAAATTTCACCTTCATAACCAACCGTTTTCTGTACAGTATCTGCCAACTCCCTAATACTAATTTCTTTACCAGTTCCAATATTCACATGTTGCTCCCCACTATAATGATTCAATAAATGAATACAAGCATCTGCCATGTCATCCACATATAAAAATTCTCTGCGCGGCGTTCCACTTCCCCAAAGCTCCACTACCTCACTCCCATTTACTTTTGCTTCATGAAACTTTCGAATCATAGCAGGCATTACATGAGAACCATTCAGATCATAATTATCATGGGATCCATATAGATTGGTGGGCATACAACTAATAAAATCATCTCCATATTGTCTTCTATAAAACTTACACATTTCTAATCCCGCAATTTTAGCTACTGCATACGCTTCATTTGTTTCTTCTAAGGCACCCGTTAGAAGAGAATCCTCCTCAATAGGTTGCGCCGCCATCTTAGGGTAAATACAAGTACTACCTAGAAATAGCAACTTTTTCACGCCCACTTCATGGCATGCATGTATAACATTACATTGAATCTGAAGATTCTCATAGATAAATTCTGCTGGAGTTGTATTATTTGCATGAATACCACCTACTTTTGCCGCCGCTAATATTACAACATCCGGTCTCTCTGATTCAAAAAAATCCTTCACTTGCTTTTGATTTTTTAAATCCAATTGAGCTCGACTCTTTCCAAGTAGATTCGCATACCCTTTTCCTTCTAAATTACGCATAATAGCACTTCCTACTAAGCCATTATGACCTGCCACATATATTTTATCTGTATGATTCATATATCACTAGCCCCTTTTATATTCTTCGCACGTTTTCCCTACAATTTCCTTCATATCGTATTCCATCATCATATTCACTAACATTTTAAAGTCTGTCTTTCTCTTCCATCCTAATATTTTTTCTGCCTTCGTTGAATCTCCCCACAAACATTCTACTTCTGCTGGACGATAAAATTCCTTATTTACATCTACTAATAATTTCCCGTTCTCTTTATGATATCCCTTTTCCTCTACTCCCTTACCTTCCCATCTAATTCCAATGCCTAATTGAGCAAACGACTCTTCTACAAATTCACGTACTGTATGAGTCTCATTAGTTGCTAATACAAAATCATCCGGCTTCTCTTGTTGTAACATCAGCCACATACCTTCCACATAATCATAGGCATATCCCCAATCCCTTTTCGCATCCATATTTCCTAACGAAAGTTTCTCTTGCTTGCCAGCAATTATATTAGCAATTGCAAGAGTAATCTTCTTCGTTACAAAATTCTCTCCTCTACGTGGCGATTCATGATTAAATAAAATCCCATTGCAAGCAAACATATGATAAGATTCACGATAATTTACTGTAATCCAATAAGAATATAATTTTGCCACCCCATAAGGACTCTTAGGGTAAAATGGAGTTGTTTCACTCTGAGGGGCTGTCTCTGGAATACCCCCAAATAGCTCCGATGTAGAAGCTTGATAATAACGACACTCTCCCCCATTTATTCTAATAGCCTCTAATAATTTTAATGTACTAATTCCCGTTGCCTCTGCTGTATACTCAGGCACCTCAAAAGAAACACCTACATGAGACTGTGCCGCCAAATTATATACTTCCATAGGTTGAATCTCACCAATCAACCTCATTAAATTACTAGAATCTGTTACATCTGCAAAATGCAAAAAAAACTTACCTTTTCCTGCTTCTCCTTCTAACAGATGATCAATTCTTGATGTATTAGAAATGCTATGTCTCCTCATTAACCCATGCACTTCATATCCCTTCTCTAATAGTAACTCTGCTAAGTAAGACCCATCTTGTCCTGTAATTCCTGTGATTAAAGCAATTTTTTTCATTTTATTCTCCCTTCTAGTACTCATTTTTTGTTTATTTTGCTCTTTCTATTCCTAGTATACTACTGTATAATAAGCTTAGCAATTAAAAATATTGCTTCATTATAGTATTATATTGCCTTCAAATAATAGAAAGGATCTCCTTCATATGGCAAGTTCTAATTCTAACCGTATTTTAGTTACACCTTCCGTTCAAGCAAAAACGAATTACTTATACGTCCAAGAAGTAGGTACATTAGAAAGTGTTCAACCACATATTAGCAAACGACATAACCTTACCTCTTATTTATTTCTCATCATCATAAAAGGATCTGGTACCCTTACCTATAAAGAAGAAACTTACCATTTAACTGCTGGTGTTTGTGCTTTTATAGATTGTAACTATCATTATTCCCACGAAAGTAGTCCCATAGACCAATGGCAACTTAAGTGGGTACATTTTGATGGCATAACGGCAAGTTCTTTTTATGATTTTTTTACTAATTCAACATCATCCCCTATCTTTCATGTTCAGCAACCTAATCAATATATCCAGTGTATTGATACCATTTTTCTTCAACATACAGAATTTACTCTTTATTCAGAACTGTATTGTCATTTAGAACTCACAAAGTTAATTACTTTTTGTACTACTGATCAGCAAGCAAACAATTGCGATGATTCTTCCATTAATGAGAAACTTAGCGCCATATACCATGAGCTACGAAACAATTATCATAAGCCCATCTCATTAGAACAACTATCTCAGCAATTCTTCATTAGTAAGTATTATTTAGCACGGATCTTTAAGAAAAAATATGGAAGTTCCATCATTACTACCCTTGTTACCATACGAATTTCTCATGCAAAAGAATTACTACGTTTTACTAATATCTCTATTAGCAACATTTCTCAACAATGTGGATTTCAAGATACTAGCTATTTTATCAAAGCGTTTAAGCAAAAAGAAGGAATAACCCCTCTTTCCTATCGTAAAAAATGGTAACTTTTGAATATCACTTGTATTTGACAAAAATTTTGCCTATAATAGAATAAGTATCAAACAATCTATCATTTTACTGGAGGGCTTTATGGAATTCTTTCACGACTTTTTTTACAGCAAGATTTTTCTTGCACCATTTCTCGGTTGGCTTATAGCCCAATTACTTAAAACTATCATTCACACCATTGTAACCAAACAGTTTTTAACAGAACGTCTAACAGGCAGTGGTGGTATGCCTAGTTCTCACTCATCTGCCGTATGTGCTTTTGCTACTGCAGCCGGAATTTTATATGGTGGTAGTAGTTACGAATTTGTTATGGCAACTTTATTTGCCATCATTATTATGCACGATGCCTCAGGCGTTCGTAGAGAAGCAGGTAATCATGCCAAATTATTAAATGAACTCTATGCAACATTTCTTAACAATGACCCTACTTTAACACCAAGACAACGTCTTAAAGAATTTGTAGGACATACGCCAATTCAAGTTTTAGCAGGTGCAATCCTTGGTATCATCCTTGGATTCATCGTATGTGCATAAGCATTCTTTGTAGTAATAGACCATTTTTACATTACAAGTTCATCTAATAATAAAAAGTAAGTGCCAACTCTTTCGTCAGCACTTACTTTTTTATTATTTTAACCACTATTCCGTAATGGATGGAGAAGGATTCGAACCTTCGAAGGCGCTGCCAACAGATTTACAGTCTGCCCCCTTTGGCCACTCGGGAACCCATCCATAACAATTGTTAGAACTATACTTCTAACAATTTAAAATTTTAACATATATTCCGAGACATTGCAACATTTTTTTCATCTTTCTTCTATTCAAATAATGCTTCAAATTCTTCTCTAGATATTTTTTCCTTTTCCATTAACAACATAGCACAATCTTCTAATACTTGATGATACCTTTCAATTTCTTCTGTAGCCTTTTGGTAACAAGTTTGAATCATAGATTTTACTTCCTGGTCAATCTGTCCAGCTGTCGCCTCACTGTATGAACGCTTATGTGCCAAGTCACGTCCAATAAATACTTCATCGTCATCACTATCATAATTAATTGTACCCATGGTAGGAGACATTCCATATTTTGATATCATCTTACGCGCAAGATTGGTAGCTCTCATAATATCATTTGATGCCCCTGTTGTAATATCATCAAATATTAACTCTTCTGCAATACGCCCCCCTAATAACACCATAATCTCATTAAGCATTCTCTTTCTCGTTCGAAACATTTCATCTTTTTCTGGCAACGGCATGGTATATCCTGCTGCACCTATTCCCGTTGGAATAATAGAAATCGTATGAACTGGACCAACTCCTTCTAATACATGAAATAAGATAGCGTGTCCAGCTTCATGAT
>JAWXVF010000076.1:0-12167 GCA_044425555.1 Eubacteriales bacterium | reverse complement strand
AAAAAGTACGTAAATGTCAAGAAAAAAAGGGGGGGGGTATTTGGAACATTATTTTATTTATGAAAAAAATAAAATAATGTTGACGTAAGTAAGGATTTATGATACACTTCTAAAGTGCAAGAAGCACAAGTAATAAAGTAGAGTATCCACTCTCACCGTGAGACGTCATATGTTGATTGTTGTCATGTGTTCATTAAGAATAAATATGTAAAGTAACAATGCTTATGGAAGATTGTTCTCTACAGTTCTGTTTAGAATGATTTAGTGGATAGTCGAACTATCCACTTTTTTTAACGCTAAGATTCAATTGATGGAGGTGCAAAACTATTAGCGATTTAATGATTAATGAACAAATAAGAGAAAAAGAAATACGTCTAATTGGTGAAAATGGTGAGCAACTAGGTGTAATGGCTACCAGTGAAGCAATGAGAATGGCGGAAGAGGCAGAGCTTGATTTAGTGAAGATAGCGCCAACTGCTAAGCCACCTGTTTGTAGAATTGTAGACTATGGTAAGTTTAAGTATGAGCAAGCAAGAAAAGAAAAAGAGTCCAGAAAGAAACAGAAAACAATCGAAATCAAAGAAATTCGTCTGTCACCTAATATTGATAAGAATGATTTGAATACAAAGATTAGTGCTGCCAAGAAATTCATTGGAAAAGGCGACAAAGTAAAAGTAACGCTTCGTTTTAGAGGACGTGAAATGGCTCATATGGGTACCAGCAAACATATTCTTGATGATTTTGCGAAAGAACTTGCTGAGATTGCAGTAGTGGAGAAAATGCCAAAAGTGGAAGGTAGAAGTATGATAATGTTTTTAACTGAGAAGAAATAATACAGTTAAGATAAAGGGAAAGGATTATAGGAGGATTAAGAATATGCCAAAAATTAAGACAAACAAATCAGCAGCAAAACGTTTTAAGTTAACAGGAACGGGGAAGCTTAAGAGAAACAAAGCTTACAAACGACATATTTTAACAAAGAAATCGGCTAAGACTAAGAGAAACCTTAGAAAACCAGCTATGACAGATGCAACTAATGTAAAGAATATGAAGAAAATTTTACCATATTTATAAGTCGTAAGGAGGAATATTGAAATGGCAAGAGTAAAAGGCGGAATGAACGCTAGAAAAAAACATAATAGAGTACTTAAGCTTGCGAAAGGTTACAAAGGGGCAAGATCAAAACAATACAGAGTTGCAAAACAATCAGTCATGAGAGCACTTGCTACTTCGTTTGCTGGTAGAAAAGAAAGAAAACGTCAATTTAGACAATTATGGATTGCTCGTATTAATGCAGCATCTAGAATGAATGGATTATCTTATAGTAAATTTATGTATGGTTTAAAATTAGCAAACATTGAAGTGAATAGAAAAATGTTAGCGGAAATGGCTGTAAATGACCCAGAAGGATTTACCACATTAGTTGATTTGGCAAAATCGAAATTGTCGTAAAATTAAGAATTTAGTGAAATTCTAATGAGTAGAGTGTTTGTTACTTCTGTCAGTATAGGGAGTAAGAACGATTTATTCATTGGAATTTTTTTCATATATCAATATCATTACATGATAGAGGTGGAGGAGAAGGAATATATGAGAAAATTAAAAGAGTTACAACCAAGTAGTGTATTTTATTACTTTGAGGATATTTGTAATATTCCACATGGTTCTGGAAATATAGAGCAAATGAGCAATTATTTAGTAGATTTTGCAAAGAAACACTCTTTAGAACACGTGCAAGATGAAGTGAAAAATGTGATTATTTTTAAGAAGGCAAGTATAGGATACGAGGAGCAAGATCCTATGATTCTACAATCTCATATGGATATGGTGACTGTAAAAAAGAGTGGGTCTACTATAGATTTAGAGAAGGATGGGATTGATGTACAAGTAGACGGAGATTGTATCTATGCGATAGATACCTCTCTAGGTGGTGACAATGGAATTGGAATGGCATATACCCTTGCATTGCTAGCAGGAATAGATGTAGAACATCCACCTTTAGAATGTATCTTTACAGTAGATGAAGAAGTGGGAATGGATGGAGCTACGGCGCTTGACTTATCTATGTTAAAAGGTACGAGATTAATGAACATAGATTCAGAGGAGGAAGGTATTCTTCTAGCTAGTTGTGCAGGTGGTTCTAAGGTAAGCGGAAGATTGCTATTAGAACAAGGCGTACGTAGTGGATGTAGAGTAAAGATTACGTTATCTGGTTGCAAAGGTGGACATTCAGGAGTGGAGATACATACAGGACGTGCCAATGCAGCGTATGTATGCATGAGATGTTTATTGCAATTGGAAAAAGAGATTTCATTTGGAATATTCGCTATTGAGGGTGGTTTAAAAGATAATGCAATTCCACAAGAAGCTAGTGCAACCATTATTATGGAGACAGAAGACCTTTCAAGATTAGAAGAAATATTAGAAAAAATGACTGCTACATTAGCAAAAGAATATTATCTAAAAGAAGAGGGAATGAAAGTATCTTATAGTTTAGAAGAGTCTGATATTGTTACTAGTAAGATGACTACCACAAGTCATTACAGTGTGGTACAAGATGAGGAATTAAAACGTTTGTTTTCCTTTCTATTAAATCAACCAAATGGAGTTATTAGTATGAGTAGTACTATGGAAGGTGTGGTGGAAACTTCTCTAAATCTAGGTATTCTTACATTAAAAGATGGAGAATTATTGACGTGTTATGCAGTACGAAGTAATATAGATAGTGCAAGGGAAGCATTAGTAGACCGTATGGTACTTTTAATTGGACAACTAGGTGGAACTTGTATAATGGGAGGAGAGTATCCTGCTTGGGAATATATGGAAGAATCTAAGTTACGAGAACGAATGAAGAGAGTTTATATGAGACTATATGGAACACAAATGCAAGTACAAGGAGTTCATGCTGGATTAGAATGTGGCATTCTCTGTGAGAAGATAGAGGGGTTAGATTGTGTTTCCGTTGGTCCTAATATGGAAGGGATTCATACAACAGAAGAAAAATTTAGTATTTCTTCTGTGGAGCGTATGTGGAGTTACTTATTAGAGGTATTGAAGGAGAAAGAATGACGTACAAGCAGAGAAAGGTATGGTTGGTAAGATGTCCATGAATGAGCAAATAGAGCTTGTAAAAAGAGATTCAAGAAGACGACGTAGAAGAAAAACGCAGATAATTAGTTGTTTAATAGCAGTTGTTATTGTCTTACTAGTGTTGACGGGTCTTGCAGTTGGTGGTATCTATGGAGTGAATTATTGGAATCTACAACAAGAAAAAAAAGCACAATTATCATTAGAGGAAGAGCAATTAAAAGAACAATTAGAACAAGCACAATTAGAGCAGGAACAATTGGAGCAAGAACGATTGAAACAAGAATTACTAGACTCTCAACACGCAGAAGAGGAGGAAGTTTCCGTTCTTAATCAGCCGTTAGAAGATCTTATCACATCGCACTTAGCAGATATGGCACTAGAAGATAAGATAGCAGGATTATTTATGGTAACACCAGAAGCGTTAACAGGAGTAGGAACAGCAGTAGCAGCAGGAAATGCTACGAAAGAAGCTTTGTTAGAGTATTCTGTGGGAGGGGTTATCTATTTTGCCAAGAATATAAAGAGCCAAACACAGTTAAAAGAGATGATTCAAACCACGAATTCTTATAGTAAATATCCACTATTTATTGGTGTGGATGAAGAAGGTGGAACTGTTAGTCGATTGGCGAATGCTAACTTAGGAATTGAGAAGACAGACCCAATGGCTACTATAGGAGAAACAGAAGATATTACCATTGCTAAGGAAGCGGGAACTTCTATTGGAACGTATTTAGCAGAATATGGATTTAATGTAAATTTTGCTCCAGTAGCAGATGTAACAACAGTAGAAGATAATCCTATAGGGAATCGGTCCTTTGGGAGTGATCCTATAGTAGTATCAGAAATGGTAACTTCTTATATTAGTGGATTACAAAGTGTAGGAGTGAGTGGAGCAGTGAAACACTTTCCTGGTCATGGAAATACTACACAAGATTCGCATGACGAAATGGCAACTACAGATAAGACGCTAGAAGAGATGAAATCGCTAGAGTTTATTCCATTTGTAAGTGCTATCCAAGGTGGAGTTGATTTTGTAATGGTAGGACATATTTCGGCTCCTAATATTATAGGTGATAATACGCCATCTTCTGTATCATCTATGATGATTAATGAAGTGTTAAGGAATCAATTAGAATACGACGGAATTGTTATTACAGATGCATTAAACATGAAAGCGATTACTAGTCAATATAATTCCGCAGAAGCAGCAGTTTTGACTATTCAAGCAGGAGCTGATATGATTCTAATGCCTGATAATTTTCAAATGGCATATTATGGAGTGTTAGAGGCAGTTGAAAATGGGAAGATTACAGAAGAGCGAATTGAGGAATCTTTAAGAAGAATTTATCGTGTGAAGTATGCAGAGGTTCTTGAAGATTAATGTGGATAAAGAAGTAGATACAAATAATAGAAATGCAAATAAGAAGGAGAATATAACATGGCAACAATTAAGATTAGCAAAGATAATTTTCAAAAAGAGGTGGTTGAATCAAATGTACCGGTATTAGTAGATTTTTGGGCACAATGGTGTGGACCATGTAAGATGATTGGTCCTATTTTAGAAGAAATTTCTGAGGAAGTATCCAATGTAAAAATTGGAAAAGTGAATGTAGAAGAAGAAGGCGAAATTGCAGTAAAATTTCGTATTATGAATATTCCTACACTCATTCTATTTGTAAACGGAGAACCAGTAGAGACTGTTGTAGGAGCTCAATCCAAGGCAGATTTGTTAAAATTAATTAATTCGTAGCAGAAAGATAAATACAATGAGTAACAAACAAGAAGACCAACTATTACGAAAACGTTTAGTAGAATTAGCGAATCGTAGCTATATGCAAGGAATCTATACGAACACGAATTTCTTAGATATGACACAACTAGCTATTGTTGCACAAATGGAAAAGGAGTTTAGTCAGACTCCTTTTTTCTGTTATGGAGGAGTAGAAGGGTGTCAGCGTATGGTAATACGTTTTGGATCGCTAGAAAGTGTAGGATATGAAGTGCCATTTTCTATTGCTTGTATTCATATAACGCCACTTATGAAGAAGTTTGCACAACAACTTACGCATAGAGATTACTTAGGAGCTATTATGAATCTAGGAATTGAACGCGATCAAATTGGAGATATTATTGCTAAGGAAAAAGAAGCTTACTTTTTCTGCCTAGAATCTATAGCAGAATATATTATGGAACATTTGACTAAGATTAAACATACGAACATACGGTGTGAATATGCTAGGGATATTCCGACAGATCAATTATTTGTGCTAGAATATGAAGAAATATTGATTGCATCTGAGCGAATTGATGGTTTTGTAGCGAAGCTTGTGAAAGAATCTAGAAGCCATGTGTCCGTAATCTTTCAAGAGAAGAAAGTCTTTGTAAATGGACGATTATGTGAGAATCATTCTTATCAAATGAAGAAAGAGGACGTGATTGTAGTAAGAGGATATGGAAAAGTAATTTATAAAGGGATACAAACACAGACGAAAAAAGATAAATTGCGTGTGGGATATGAGCGATATTGTTAAACGTATTCGTATCTTATAGAACAGAGGAATGGTAATGGTAAAAGAGGAAATTAGAATAAAACAAGTGATTATACATATTATGGATGCATTGGTGGGAATGCCAGTATTATCAGATGAAGTAATTGATTTTGGTTCGGAGTTTGCAGAATTTGTGAGAGAACATATTTATAAAGTGGTTGGAACGGATGAGGCAAAGGTATGTGAATTTTATAAAGAGCATTCTGAAATTTATCAGATGATGACAGAATATAAGTCGGAGCATTTCGTAGAGATTAGCAAAGACATTGCCATGTATCTGTATGAGATTATGAATTCTAATATAGAGATTCCATCAGGAGATCTTTGCATTGCTGAAGTCAAAGAACGAGAAGAACGATACCTTGCTATATTAAAGTTAAATTATAAAGAATTTTATACACATCGAACGAAATCAGCAGAGGATAGTACTACCAATGAGATTATTTTACACAAGAGTATTTTACCAAATAGCTCTCAGAAATTAACAGAAGCGGCTATTATTAATTTACAAGATTTTAGTGTACGATTAGTAGAGAAAAAGTACAACGTGAATGGAGAGAAAACGAATTATTTCTCATACTTATTCTTGAAATGTTCTTCCAAATTATCCAATAAAACAAAACTCTCCATTGTGGCAAAAGCAGTAGAAACAGTACAAAAAGAATATTTTCAAGAGCATAAGCAATTTGAAGAACATATGAAGGCGAAAAATGTTATCCATGAAGAATTACTAGAAAAGGGCAGTTTCGTAGTGGAAGAATTAGGGGAAAAGATTTTTGAAGAGGATGAATCTTTAAAAGCTGCTTTTCAAGAGCAGTTAGAAAAGTATGACATAGTAAAAGAAGAGATTGCTCCTACTTATGAAAATACCACAAAGAAATTTCAGAAACAGCAATTAATTACAGATACAGGAATTGAGATTAAGATTCCCATGGAACAATATAAGGATTCGAAGTGTGTTGAATTTATTACGAATGACGATGGAACCACATCAGTGGTAATTAAAAATATTCATTTATTAACAGCCAAGTTGTAAGGAATATTAAAAATGGTTATATTAGTAGGTGTTATCAGTGGTTTAGAGAGTTAAATAATGACGTGGTATCTTGACAAATATAGAATTTGTCTATATATTATAAAGTGGTTAAAAGTGTTTTATATAAGCGTTATAGAGAATACTTTTATTAAGAAGATAAGAGCAACACCATAGAAGGAGGTCTACTATGCTTAGTGCAATTGTTGGAATTAATTGGGGAGATGAAGGAAAAGGAAGAATCGTTGATCTCTTAGGAGAAGAATATGACATTGTTTGCCGTTACCAAGGAGGAAATAATGCAGGACATACGGTAATTAACCATAGAGGTAAATTTATTTTAAACCTTCTTCCATCAGGAATTCTAAGTGAGAATACAGTCAATGTAATGGGAAATGGAATGGTAATTGACGTAGAACATTTATGTGGAGAATTACAATCTTTGAAGGAAAAAGGGGTGGTGGTTACTCCAGATAATCTAAAGATTAGTGATCGTGCGATTATTTGCTTTCCATACCATAAGCAATTAGATGTTTTAGAAGAAGAACGTTTAGCAGACAAACAATTCGGATCTACTAGAAGAGGAATTGCGCCTGTTTATTCAGATAAATATATGAAAAAAGGAATTCGAATGGGCGATTTAGAGTGCCAAGAGGCTCTTAGAGAACGACTTGTGGATATTTTAGAATGGAAGAATCTAGCTATTGTGAATGGATATGATGATAAGGCAGTTACCATTGAGAATATGATGGATTGGCTATCAAAGTATGCTATGCCATTACTACCATACATATGTGATACAACTGTTTATTTAACAAAAGCCATCAAAGAAGAGAAGAAAATCATGTTTGAAGCACAATTAGGTGCTCTTCGTGATATTGATTATGGAATCTATCCATATACGTCTTCTTCTCAAACACTTGCAGCTTATGCACCAATTGGAGCAGGAATACCAGGAGTAAAGCTTGATGAAACATTAGGAATTATGAAGGCTTATTCTAGTTGTGTAGGAGAAGGTCCATTTACGGCAGAACTATTTGGCAAGGAAGCAGAAGCACTAAGAGAAGCAGGTGGAGAATATGGAGCAGCTACAGGTAGACCAAGACGTGTAGGAGGGTTTGATATTCCAGCTTCTCGTTATGGAGTGCAGGTGCAAGGAGCTGATTGTCTTGCATTAACGAAATTAGATGTGTTGTCATACTTAGATAAGATTCCAGTGTGTGTGGCTTACGAAGTAGATGGGGAACGTGTGGAAGACTTTCCTGTAGGAGAGCGATTAAAAGATGCCAAACCAATCTATGAATATGTGGAAGGATTTCAAACAGATGTATCGGGATGTCGAACAGTATCAGATCTACCAAAAGCAGCACTAGATTATGTACGTTATCTTGAAAAAGCTGTAGGATGTAGGGTGAAATATTTATCAGTAGGACCAGAACGTAATGCCTACATAAATATGGAAGAATAGAAGAAGAGTAGTAACAAAGTGTAACAGAAAATGGATTAAGAAAGGAATAAAAATTCGATTATGAAGATTAACAAAAATTACCTACAATTAGAAAATAGTTACTTATTTTCGACCATTAGTAAGAAAATCAATGAATTCACAGAAGCCAATCCAGATAAACCAGTGATTCGTATGGGAATTGGTGATGTAACGTTACCATTAGCACCAGTAGTAGTGAAAGCTATGCAAGATGCTAGTGGAGAAATGGGAGTGGCAGAGACTTTTCATGGTTATGGAGAAGAACAAGGGTATGGATTCCTTAGAACAGCAGTTTCAGAATACTATGGTAAGAAAAATATTACAGTAAGTGATTCTGAAATCTTTATTTCAGATGGTGCGAAAAGTGACATTGGAAATATCTTAGATATTATGAGTGAAGAGAATGTAGTCTTAATTCCAAATCCTGTGTATCCTGTCTATGCAGATACGAACGTGATGAATGGACGTAAGATTGTCTATCTAAATGGAACGAAAGAAAATAATTTTTTACCAATGCCAGACCAATCAGTAGATTGTGATATTATTTACTTGTGTTCACCGAATAATCCAACTGGTTCTGTTTATAATAAAGAGCAACTAAAAGAATGGGTAGATTACGCTAATAAAAAAGACGCTGTTATTTTATTTGACTCCGCATATGAAGTATTTATTCAAGAAAAAGATTTGCCAACTAGTATATTTGAAATAGAAGGTGCGAGAACTTGTTCTATTGAAGTGAATTCTCTCTCTAAAACAGCAGGATTTACAGGTACTAGATGTGGGTATACCATTGTTCCACACGAATTAGAACGAGAAGGAACGAAGTTGAACCAATTATGGTTAAGAAGACAGACTACTAAATTCAATGGAGTTTCTTATATTGTACAAAGAGGAGCAGAGGCAGTCTTTACTACAGAAGGTCAGAAACAAATCCAAGTATCCATTGATTATTACAAAGAAAATGCAAAATTAATGGCAGATACTTTCGATGAATTAGGGATTTGGTACTGTGGTGGAAAGAATTCTCCATATATTTGGTTCCAATGTCCCAATGAAATGTCATCTTGGGATTACTTTGATTATCTATTGGAAAATGTCAATGTAGTAGGAACTCCAGGAGCGGGATTTGGAGCAAATGGAGAAGGATTCTTTCGATTAACTGCTTTTGGAAAGAGAGAGAATGTCGTGGAAGCAATGAAACGAATGAAAACTTTGCATGGGAAGTAAGAGAACATAGAGTAGTAAATAACCAGTAAAGAGAGGTGTTAACATACATATGTTAACACCTCTCTGTTATGGAGGAACTTGTGAAAAGACAGAAAAGACCATGGATTGGAAAAAGAATTATGAAATCAGTATTGGCAGTATTTGTATGCCAAATGATTTATTGTTTGCGAGGATACCATGGATTGCCTATTTATTCTAATATTGCCGCACTAAATTCTATTCAACAAGAACGAAAAAGTGGAATTGAAAATGGGAAAAATCGTATTATAGCAACGATTTTAGGAGCAGCATGGGGATTACTTTACTTTTTATTAAAAGTATATGTTCCTCCTATTGAGCATCTTTCGTACTTTTGGGATTCTGTATTAAGTGCATTATTGATTATCCTTGTGATTAAGAGTGCTATTTACTGCAAGTTACAAGACAGTGCTTGTTTTATGTGTGTAGTCTACTTAACAATCGTAATTTCTCATATTGGAGATTCAAATCCTTATCTATTTGTATTTGAGAGAACATTAGACACCTTAATTGGGGTAGTAGTAGCGATTGTGATTGATTGTATGCAAATCCCTAGTAAAAAAGATCGTACTACATTATTCGTAAGTGGATTAGATGAAATGCTATCAGAAGAAAGTGGTAGAATTCCGAATTATATAGAAGTAGAATTAAATCGACTGATAGAAGATGGAATGCAATATACTATTGCAACAGAATTCACCTTATCAACTACTATTGACAAAATCAAAGCCTTACACATTCAGTTGCCTTTAATCTGTTATAACGGAGCCTTATTATTTGATGTGAAGAATAAAGACTATATGATTGTAAAAGAAATTGAAATAGACACGACGAATGAAATTCATAATTATTTAGCGAAAGAAAACATATGTTGTTTTACTACTACGTTATGCCAAGAAACAATTATGATTTACTATACACAATTTTATACAGAAATAGAAGAATTTGTTTATAAGAAACATCGGACACTTACTTATTGTAATTACATGAAAGGGGAATTGCATCAAGAAGCAAGACCTTTTTACCTAATGGCAATAGGGACAGCAGAACAAATATTAGCTATTTATAAGAAGTTGAAACAAGAAGCATTTGCAAGTGAGATACACATGGAGCGTAGGAGAGCGGACGAAGATCAAGAGTATGTGTGTTTGAAAATTTATCACAAAGATGCTAGTAAAAAGAATATGACAGAAGCGTATTGTGAATATGCACAGATTACACAACACCATTTAATTGGTGCAAGAGGGAATTTTATTAATGAGCAAGAAGTGGACTTTGTAGAGCAGGATGCTTTAGTAGAGTTGAAGCGTCAATATAGGAAAAATTTGTACCAGAAGAAGTAACAAAAGAGAGGAACATTATATTTGACAAGAGCAAGCACCTATGTTACACTAGGCGAGCAACTAACATTTGACAGAGTAGACTGAATGCGTTAAGTGCTATGGGATGGGATGTCGCCCATAGACGAAGAAGAATAACTTCGCGGTTCTCAGTCGCGTCCACTGCCATCTAAGGAGAATACGTGTATCCTTTTATGGTGAACTTTTTTAATGAAAGGATATTTTATTATGCAAAAAAACAAATTTTTAAACACGCAAACAATCTCAACGATGGCATTATTCATTGCCTTACAGATTATCTTATCTAGATTTCTGTCTATTTCCACTTACAATGTGAAGATTGGATTTTCTTTCGTACCGATTTTCATGTGTGCAATCTTATTAGGTCCTGTGAAAACAGGTATTGTAGGAGCCTTAGCCGATATAATAGGAGCTAATTTATTTCCTATCGGAACGTACTTTCCTGGGTTTACTTTTACCTCCTTTCTTATGGGAGTAACATGGGGAATCTTTGTTCATAAGAAGCAGAAATTCCCACAATTGGCTATGGCAATATTAGTGAATCAATTGCTATTTAGCCTAGTATTAAATACTATTTGGATCCATATATTATATGGAAGCCCTATCAAAGCACTTCTAATCACAAGAATCACCCAAGTGCTAGTGATGATTCTTGTAGAGTTCGTAGTAACGCTTAGTATGGTCAAATATTTAAAGCCATATGCAATGAAATTTCAGGCATAAAAGTATTGAATGTTTAAAATAGTAGTGCTATAATATAGTTATTAAATTTTCACAAACAAAAGAGTGTATCACACACTAAGGAGGAGAAGGAAATGGAAAAAGAAATTAACAAACCAGAAGTATCCGAAACAAGTGGTACGGAATCGAAGGAAAGTTCAGCAGAGAATAAAGGTAACATCTGGGTGCCTATTGGCATTGCATGTGGAGTAGTAGTCTGTGTAGTAGCATTCTTTATTACACAAGTGGGAATGTTTTCTAATAAGGAAAGTGGTGCGTATGTTGGTGGAAACGTACTGAGTATGGCGTATACAGGGAGTACAGAAGATGGGTGGCCAGAATTTCCAGTAGTGTCAACTCCATGGAGATATATGCACATGCACACAGGATTAATGCATCGTACTTTATTGTTAGCAGATTCGGCTTTTGAAAGTACGGAACCAGACTTAGCAAAAGGATTTCTTATATCAGAAGATGGTTTGACTTATACGATTGTAATGAAGGATAATGTATTGTGGTCGGATGGAACGCCAATTACTGTGGATGATGTAGTCTTTAGTATAGAAGCTGTTTTACTAGCTGAGAATACTAATACAATTATTACCACGGCATTCTCTAGAATTGTAGGTGCAGAAGCACATATAGCAAATCCTTCTATAGGATTAGCAGGACTATCAGTAGAT
>JAWXVF010000075.1:0-12401 GCA_044425555.1 Eubacteriales bacterium | reverse complement strand
TCTGTTGTTGTTATACGCTGGGCGATCTCCACCTTGTCTGTTATTGTTGTTATACGCTGGGCGATCTCCATCTTGTCTGTTATTAGTAGTAGTTGGTCGTTCTTTTGCCTGGTCACTTTGTTGTGTAGATACCACACTCTCACTAACTACCTCTGTAGTTTTTTTAGATTGTGCTGTAGTGATGGTTTCTGTAGCCTTTACCTCTACCTTTGTCTCTGTTTTCTCAATCCCTAGTGCTGCATTAAATGCATCTTTTACTTCTTGAGCAGATGGTGCTGGTTTTTTCTCTACTTTATTAGCCTGTTTTCTTTCTCCACCACGTGATTGTCCTTGCATCTTACTATGTTGTGGATTACTAACTACTATAATTTTTTTCTTCTTAGGCGCTACTTCATTAGTAGTTTCATTTTTTATTTCTGTATTTTTAGATGTTTCTCGACTAGTTCCACCTTGTAGTACTTTCTTTATCATAACAATTTGTTGGTCATCTAATCCTGATTGTGGTTTTTTTCCTGTTACCCCATTATTTTCAAGGATTGTAATGACTTCTTTACTTGTTTTTCCTGAATCTTTTGCGAGTTCGCTTACTCTCATTCTATTATCTACCTCCATATTTGTTAGGCTTCATTAAGTTTCTTGTTAATTGCATCTGCAAATCCTTTATCTGTAATAGCAACAGATGCTCTCATTTGTTTTCCTATTCCATGTCCAAGTTCTTCTTTTGTTGCGTAAATCATCAACGGTACCTTATAAAACTCACACATATTCGTAAAATTTTTCTTAGTATTATCTGATGCATCTGATGCAACAATAACCCGAAACGCTTTCCCTTCTTTTACCGCTTTCTCTGTCATGAATTCACCACTTACCAAATTTCTAGATTTTGCAGCCAATCCTAATAAAGAAAAAATCTTATTTTGCTTCAACTATATCAAACTCTCTTTCCAGACTATCATACACTTCTTTTGGAATACTCATCTTAAAAGAACGTTCTAATCCTTTTGTTTTTTTCGCTTTTTGAAAACACTCTTTATCATTGCAAAGATATGCACCTCTACCATTTTTTTTACCTGTCGTATCTAACAACATATTTCCTTCTGTTGTTTTTAATACACGTATCATTTGTTTTTTTTCCTTTAATTCTCCACAACCGATACATTGACGCATTGGTATTTTCTTACTCGCACTTGCCATCTTATTAATCCTCTATCACTACCTCTTCCATATCATCATCGTAATCATATTCATCATCATACTCGTCGTCATCGTAATCACCTTCGTAATCTTCATAACGGAAACCTTCTGCATCTTTTGCTTGTGTTTCACTTTTAATATCAATTTTATACCCTGTTAAACGTGCAGCTAATCTTGCATTTTGTCCTTCTTTTCCAATTGCTAATGACAATTGATAATCTGGTACTACTACTTTTGCAACTTTTTCTTCTGGGTCTGCGAATACTGCAACAATTTTAGCAGGAGCTAACGCATTTTGAATTAAGTTCCCCGGATTTTCATCCCAGTTAACAATATCAATTTTCTCCCCTCGCAACTCTTCTACTATAGAATTTACTCTAGTTCCATTCATACCAACACAAGCACCCACAGCATCTACATTAGGGTTATCTGTAGATACAGCTAATTTCGTTCGACTTCCCGCTTCTCTTGCAATGCTCTTAATCTCAACCGTACCATCTTTAATCTCTGTAACTTCTGATTCGAATAACCGTTTCACTAAATCCGGATGTGTTCGACTCACTAATATTTTAGGACCTT
Source organism: Eubacteriales bacterium (assembly GCA_044425555.1). GTDB lineage: Bacteria > Bacillota > Clostridia > Lachnospirales > Lachnospiraceae > JAWXVE01. The sequence continues at coordinate 10,628 of JAWXVF010000075.1, read as the reverse complement.
TTGTAGTATCTTTCACTTCATAAACATATACTTTAATTCTCTCTGTTGGTAAGAATACCTCTGCTTTTACTTGCTCGCTTTCTAATAATGTCGCATCCACTTTGCCAAGATTCACAGTAATATTACGTCCCATTTGTCTTTGTACAACACCAGTTACCACTTCTTTTTCTTTTTCAAAATATTGCCTATACAAAACATTTCTTTCTTCTTCTCTTATCTTCTGTAGTACAAGATTTTTAGCACTTTGTGTTGCAATACGACCAAACTCTTTCGATTTAATCTCTACATTAATAGTATCTCCAATGGCTACTCCCTCTGCAATTTCTGTGGCATCTTCTAGGGTAATCTCACAAACATCATCTTCTACTTCTTCTACTACTACCTTCTGTGCATGAACTAGAAATTGTCCTGTTTCTCTATCCATTTTGACTACAATATTCTCTACTTTAGCTCTTGGTGTTCCATTGTCAGTTTTCTCAAAATGTTTTTCACAAGCTGCTAAAAGTGCATTTTCTATCGTTTCAAATAACGTTTCTTTGCTAATTTCTTTTTCTTTTGCTAAAATCTCTAAAACTTCTAATATCCCTTCTCCTTGCACCTGTGATGCTTTCGTTTTTTTTGTACTTGCTTTCTTTGCACTCATTTTCCAGTATCCTCCTAAATTAAAAATCAAATGTTAATTTTACAACTGCAATATCAGTCCTTGCAATTGTTTGATCTATTTCTTGACCATCCTGCTGTACAGTTATAACAAGAGTATCTTTATCAAACTTTTTCAAAATTCCTACAAATTCTTTTTGCTTATTAATGGATTTGTATAACTTTATTTCTATTTCTTGTCCAATATTTTTCTCAAAATGCTTCTCTTTTTTTAACGTTCTTCCTAACCCCGGACTACTCACTTCAAAGATATACGCATCTTCTATATAATCTTTCGCATCTAATATCTCTGACATGGCTCTACTTACAAACTCACAGTCTTGTATATCAACCCCGTCTTCCTTATCAAGATACACGCGTAAATACCACTCACTTCCTTCTTTAACATATTCTACATCATATACTTCTAAATCCGTATCCTTTATTATATCCTCTAGATATTGTTCTGTTTGCGTTTCGTATACTTCCTTCTTAGACATAACACCATCCCCTTCTCTATTCTATACGAAAACAGTAAATGAGAGTGGACCACTGCCCACTCTCTATGTTTCATACTATACAATTTACTATATTCTACCACTTTTTTTACAAGAATGCAAGCTATTTTTCAATTAAATCCAATTGCAATAGTAATTCCTTGAAATAGATTGGTAATGGCGCTACTACATGAACAAATTCTTCTGTGGTAGGATGTAAAAATCCAAGCTCATAGGCATGAAGAGTCTGTCCTTGTAACGATATAGGTACTTTACGATTCGTGTAGTAAGAATCTCCTACCAAAGGATGTCCTATACTCGTAAGGTGAACTCGTATCTGATGGGTGCGTCCCGTTTCTAACTCACACTCAATATAACTATACTGCGTATTTCGACTTATCACTCGGTAATGAGTCACTGCCTCTTTCCCACCCGTTTGTACAACAGCCATTTTCTTACGGTCTGTCTTGTGTCTTCCTATAAGTGTTCGTATAGTTCCTTGTTCTTCCTTCATTCTGCCAAATACAATGGCACGATACGTTCTCTTGAGGCTATGTTGTTGTAATTGCTCTGCAATCCTTTTGTGTGCATTATCATTCTTACAAACAATAATGGAACCTGTAGTATCTTGATCAATACGATGTACAATGCCTGGTCGCAATACTCCATTAATTCCAGATAAATTCCCCTTACAATGATACATAATTGCATTCACTAAAGTTCCACTCGAATGTCCTGGAGCTGGATGTACCACCATTTTCTTTGGTTTATCCACCACAATCACTTGTTCATCTTCATACAGAATCTCCAACGTAATATCTTGTGCTTGTATATCTAAAGAGGTCGCTTCAGGAATTCGAACTTGAATCTGATCTCCATCTTTTACCACATAATTGGGTTTTATAGAAATCTGATTCACCAAAACATCACCCTTTTTCATTAATTTCTGTAAATACGACCTTGTATACTCTGGCAACCACTGAGATACTACTTTATCAATTCGATTACCTTCCATAAGCTTTTCTACAATCAATTCATATTCTTCCATAACTTACCCTCCTTTTACTGATCAAAGGTACGATATTTCTTTTCTTTAAAGCTAATAAAATAAAGGTCACTTTCTTTATACACAAACAATAAATAAATACATAGAAAAAAGGTAGCCACACATACATAAATATCTGCCATATTAAAGATAGGGAAATTAATCACTTTCACATAAATAAAATCAATCACATAGTGATAGGATACACGATCAAATAAGTTATTCCCTACTGCACCTGATAGAATCCCTAATAAACAAAAATGAAGAGGGTTATACTTTTTATCATCTGGTAACTTAAAAATCAAAAACACAATCAACGTTACTACTACTATAGTGATTAAAATAAAAAAATATTTTTGGTTCTGCAACATTCCAAAAGCCGCACCTCTGTTTTCTAAATAGCTTAATTCTAATATTCCCTCTATAATCGGAATATCAGGTTGCTCTTTTAAAGTACGAATCGCCCATTGCTTCGTCCATTGATCAATTGCTACTAAAATACTAATCATTATTACATCAAATAAAATAAATAATTTCTTTCTACGAGTCATACTGTTCATCCTCACGATCATATATTTCTTCAATAGCCATTAAAATTTCTTCTTCTGTTACCGTATGATCAATAATCGCTTTTCCAATTTTCTTCAATAAGATAAATTGTATCTTACCTTCTTTCATTTTCTTATCACTCTTAGTATAAGAAAGAATCTGTTTAGGATCTAAATCTGTTGCCATAATTAATAGTTCAAAAGGAACAAACATATCTCTTAATTCATAATATTCTTCTGTAGATAACAACTCTCTTTTATAAGAAATATATGCAGCAGCAATCATACCTAATGCTACACATTCTCCATGATACAATGTGAAGTTCTTTGCCTTTTCTATCCCATGACCTATTGTATGTCCAAAATTTAAAATTGCTCGTTCTCCTTTTTCATAAGGATCTTTTTCTACTACTTTCTTCTTAATCATACAGCTTTTATGAATCATTTCTATTAAATAATCTGTCTCTTTTTCTGTAATTTCATAAAAGTGATTAATAAGCCATTCATAAAATTTTGCATCTTTAATTAATCCTGCTTTCAATACTTCTGCCATTCCTGAAGCAAATTGTCTACTCTCTAAAGAATGAAGTGTTGTTATATTAGTATACACCAATTTAGGCATATGAAATGCACCTACCATATTTTTATACTGTTCGAAATCCACCCCTGTTTTTCCACCAATACTGCTATCTACTTGCGATAACAATGTAGTTGGAATCTGCACAAAGGAAATACCACGCAAGTAAGTTGCCGCAGTATATCCTGTTAAATCACCTACCACTCCACCACCTAAAGCAATCAATATATCATTTCGTTCTACTTGGTGTTTGATTAAAAATTCATAGAGAGATTGTACTGTTTGCAATGTTTTATAAGCTTCTCCAGATGGAAAAACAAACGTACTCACCTCTTTTGCCATCTTGTTACAAATCGTTGCCACTTCTCTCCCATATAATTCTTCCACTATCTCGTCTGTAACAATCACAATCTTTCGCTTCTTTAATTCTAAAGATTGCAATGCACTTTCTAATTGTCCAAAGGATTCTTGTATCCAAATTTCATATAATACTGTTTTCCCTTTATTCACTGTCATAATCTCTTGCATATTCCTATCCATACCTTTTCTATAAATTCTTCACACTATACACACAGAAGAAACTTCCAACAAACGCTGGAAGTTTCACATTAAAACAACTCTTTAAGTGGCTGTACACCAAATGATTCATCTTCTTCTAACTCTTGAACATCTCCTGACAAATTCACATTAGCAGGTGCTAAAATATATACATTCTGTGCAACTCTTTGTATCTGACCATGCAAAGCATAACAAGAACCAGATGCATAATCAATAATACGTTGTGCAACTTTAAAATCTAGTCCTTCTAAATTCATCAATACTGGTCGATTCGCCAATAATGTTTCTGTAATCTGTACTCCATGATCTTCTACTGAGGTCGGTTTAATTGAAACTACTTCCATACCTTCACTCCCTACTGCTTTACGCATCTGTTTGATAGGTGTCACCTTAGGAATAGAACTAAACCTCTTTTCCTCTTCAACGGAACGTTTCCGAAAAGAGACTTCCTCTATTTCCTCGTCTTCATCCTCATCTTCTGCATCTAAATACTCATCTTCTATCTCATTTAATTTTACAAAGCTTAAAAACTTATCTACAACTGCCATCCATACTTTCCTTATACCTTTCATTTATTTTCCTCATATGCCTATCACGATTTCCAAACAAACTCGTTCCTACGCGAATCATAGTAGCACCACTCTCAATTGCTACTCTATAATCATTGCTCATCCCCATTGACAATTCATACATACGTATATTATCAATGTTTTTTTCATTTATGTCAACCATTAATTGTTGTAACTTCAAAAAATATTGTTTATTTTCATTTTCATCTTCCACAAATGGGGCAATCGTCATAAGTCCGACCAACCTAAGATGTGGTAATTCTTTCACCTGTTCTACTAACTTAATTACATCTTCTAATGCCACGCCATACTTTGTCACTTCTTTAGCCACATTTACTTCTATGAAGATAGAAATAGACGCTACTTGCTTTTTTTCAGCTTGTCGATTAATCTCTATTGCTAATTCATAAGAATCCACACTGTGAATATAAGCAACTTTATCAATAATGTATTTCACTTTATTTCTTTGCAAATGTCCAATCATATGCCATGTAATATCTTTTGGTAGGACTTCATACTTTTCCAATAATTCTTGCACTTTGTTCTCTCCAAAATGACGACACCCTGCTGTATACATCTCTTCTATAGCTTCAACTGGTTGCGTCTTACTCACTGCAATCAATTGTACTTCATTTTGTAAACGATTATTTTTTTCACAAGTTTCTCTTATGCTATCTTGTAGAACTTCATATTGTTTTTTCAACATTTTCTCTCCTAATAAATGAAATCATCTGCTTCCACAGAGACAGCATCTAATACAATATAATCATATACATGCAGCCCATATTTAGTATTAGATTCCACTATAGCGTATTCATCATTTTGATATAAAATAGTTACTTGGTTAAAATCTGCATATCCCTTATTAATATTATAAACTCCAATTAAACTTCCTGTTTTACTAATTGGATACTTATCTACAGAATCAGGTTTCACAATGTAATCGCCACCTGTCAAATACAATGAGTCAATGTAATAATCTTCCTCACCCTCTTGATAAATAGAAACATTCACAAATTCAATTGTTTGTAAACCATCCTCTGTATAACTTTCTCTCATTACGCCTATATTATCTGTTGCACCTTGTGCAATAATATAATCCTTAGGAATTAAGAAAAATTCTCTATCTGCAATGGCACTTCTAGGAATCTTAAATCCTATTTCATCTTCACGTATCAATTCAAAATCTACGTATCGATCAGAAGCAAAACGGTACATAGAGTTATTAAATTCTAACTTACCATAGAATTGATCTTCCACTTGAATAATATTCATTATAGCCCAAGAAGTTTCTAAGCTATCTAAAAATTTCACTTCAATATAATAAACACTATTATAAAGTCCTGTTTCTGCATCTATATCTGCTTGAATCTCCATCGCCTCATTAGGAGTTAGTTCTATATAAACAGTCCAATTTTCATCAGTCACTACTTTATAAATAGAATCTCCATTCATTACTAGTTCATTTCCTATAAATTGATTCTTCTCATACTTGGACAAATCAAATATCTCTGGTGATAATAATTCTTCTGTAAACGATTCATAGCCATCTGTATGATATACTACAATACCAGAAGTATCCGCATAAACCATATGAGTGGAATCATAATTATCAGTGGAATACTGGTCGATTTCTTCTAACAATTTATCATTAGACAATCTTTGTACCGTTCCATTGATATTATATTTAAAATCGTACACTTTGTTAAAATCACTTTCATGAAACGAGTGTACGAACTGAATAACCTCTCTTTGAATAATATTATAATCTTGATCACTTTGTAATGAATTGTCCATAGATTTCTCTTCTAGATATCCAGTTAAAGAACCCATCCCATCTATTGTACAAACCATATTCTTCACACCAACACGTTCACCTTCTCTCACAAAGTAATAAATAAAGCCATCGTATTCAGAAGTAACAATTGTCTCTTCTCTTACAATAAATCCTTTATATCTCATAGAAGATGTTAACGTCCCCATTTGTACCTCATGTGCAACAATTTGTGGCGTGGTAAAATAAATCCACACACACACCAAAATATAACAAAATAATAAGATAAATATAACTACTCCAATATTAATGATAATAGGTTTTCGAAATTGCACAACATTATCATGATTCTTATCCAAATATTACTCCTACACTTTCTATCACTTTATGCTAATCAAAATTTCTTAGAAAAGAGTTCACTTTCTCTAAACTATTCTATATCTGTAGAACATTCTACTAACATTTCCGACATTTTCCCATACAAAACAGGTAAGTCAGGGGCATTTAAAATCACTCCAATATAAAAGCTCTCCCCTTCATCTTTCGCATGAATTATTAAACAACGCCCCGCCTTCTGAGTCGTCCCAGTCTTTCCGTTTAAAATAGTAATATCTTCAGGTACTTCATACACACCTTTCAAATATTGATTCGTAGTAGAGGCTGTAAAAACTTTCTCTACTCCTTCTATATCTCTCCCTATTGTTTCATAAGAAACCATAGAGCTAATCTCCAAAAATTTACTATAAGTAAGTGCTTCTTGAAACATTAAATACAAATCATATGCAGTAGTATAATTATTATCACTATGTAATCCGTGAGGATTCACAAAATTAGTATTAGTTGCTCCTAACGATTTTGCCTCATCATTCATTAATTGACAAAACCCTTCCATAGATCCACCAATTTCTCTTGCTAGAATAACAGCAGCGTCATTAGAAGAACTAATCAATAATAAATGAAGAGCTTGCTCAACAGTTAAACGATCACCTTCTTGAATATTAGACGTCACTACCCCTGATTCATTAAATACAATTGGTTCTTTTACTTCGATTATGGCATCTAAGTCGCCATGCTTTAATACAATGATTGCAGTCATCACCTTAGTAAGACTAGCAGGAAATAAGATTGTATTTACATTTTCTGCGTACAATACTTCTTGTTTAGACAAATCAAATAATCCAATTGCTGCTAGTTCGCTCATATCCAATGTGTCTATTAAAATATCATCACTTACTACACAAAGATTAGAAGCAAAAGAGAACAGATATTGCTCTTGTATTAATGTTTCCGCTAAATAAGTGGTGGTGATTTCTTCCAAAGGATAGGCAACCGAATACTCTACACGTCCACATCCTAGAAGAAGACATGCATACATAGTCACTATAAGAAGAAAAACACTTTTATTACTTATACATTTCACGCCACTCAAAATCCCCTCTATCTAATGCTTTAATTAATAATTCAGCAGAGGCTAAATTGGTTGCCAGGGGAATATTATGCATATCACAAAGGCTCATCAAATTATGTACATCTGGTTCATGTGTTTTAGGATTCAATGGATCTCGTAAAAAGATTACCAAATCAATTTGATTATGTTCTATCTGAGCCCCTAATTGTTGCTCTCCTCCTAAATGCCCTGCAAGATGTTTGTAAATTGATAAGTGTGTTACCTCTTCAATTAATCTGCCTGTTGTTTCTGTTGCATATAATTCATTCTTCGCTAAAATCCCTCGATATGCAATACAAAAATTCTGTATTAGTTTCTTCTTCGCATCATGTGCAATTAATGCAATATTCATTTGTTTCCCCTCCAATTTAATAATTCCGTTTTCTTTGCAATCCTATATTCAATACAAACCCCACACCCATTAATATACTAACTAAAGAAGTTAATCCATAGCTAACAAATGGCAAAGGAATTCCTGTATTGGGAAATAATCCTACTGTTACTGATATGTTAATAATACTTTGAAATCCTATTAATGCCGCAATTCCTGATGCAATCAAGGTTCCCTCTAAATCTTTGGCACTCCTAGCAATCATTAAACATTCAAACAAGATTCCTAAGATTAAAGCAATCGTAATGCAAGCTCCCATAAATCCTAACTCTTCTCCAATGATAGCAAAGATAAAATCTGTTTGTGGTTCAGGAATAAAATCACCATTTTTCACGGAAGCAATTTCATTATTATATAATCCTTTTCCATATAATTGTCCCGATCCAATAGCCATCATGGAATTACTCTGTTGATATCCAATGGTCATCCGATAATCTTCTGGATGAAGCCATGCCATAATTCGATCTCTTTGATAATCTGCAATTAAATCTTGTGTTGGTCTTACAACTAGTGCTAAAAATATTAGAAACGATGGAACTAGTACTAATAAAACACCTATGACTATTTTATAACTAATTCCCCCTATAAACAAGAGGGTAATGAAAATTAATGCAATTAAAATACTAGTAGACAAGTCCGGTTGCTTATAAATCAATAAAACAGGGGGTATAAACAATGCAATAAACACACAAATCATTCGTAGCGTACTAATCTTCGCGTGATGCTTCACAATAAATTGTGCAAAAAATAAGATTAACATAATCTTAGCTGTTTCTGACGGTTGAAATCGTACTCCCACTACTTCAATCCAACGTTGTGCATTATTAGTGGTATCTCCATACATTTGCACTAAAACCAACAACGTTAGATTAAATACATAAATTACCCAATAAAATTTAAGAAAAAAGGAATAATCAAATAAAGAAATTAAAATCATCAAAAAAAATCCTACTATAAATCCTAGCATTTGTTTGTCTTGTACAGTCTCTTCGGCACTGCCAATAACTAGAATCCCTACTATTGTAATTGCAATCACATATAAGATTAGTTTAAAATTATAATTTCTTAATTGATATCGTTTTAACATATGTGTTCCTATTCTTTCACTCCTACTTGCTTATTCAAATCAATAATTGGAATATTAGCAAAAATTGAAGGTGTTTTTGAAATTTGAATTTCCATTTTCTGTGCATCTATTTTCATATACTTTGACAATACTTTCGTAATATCATTTTTAATCATTTCTAACATTTCAGGAGAACAATTTACTCGGTCTGAAATTAGTAATATTTTTAATCGATCTTTTGCAACCTCTTTTGAACTTTTCTTACGAAACAATTTTAATATATTCATATTTACCACCTCCCTTAGTTTTTTTGGAACATAGAAGAAACTTTCGTCCAAAACGAAACATTCCCTTCAAATTCTATCATCGGAACTGTCTCACCTATTGTTCTTAGACAAATATCTTGAAAAGCTTTTCCTGCTAATGTGGCACTTCCTACTAAAGGTTCTCCTTGATTCGTTGCTACCACCACATTTTCATCATCTGGTATAGCACCAATCAACGGAATGGATAGTATGTCTTCTACATCTGAGATAGACATCATATCTCCTCGTTTTATCATGTCATAACGTAAACGGTTTACAATCAAATCAATTTTATCAAATTCATTCGCTTCTAGCAAACCTATAATCCGATCTGCATCTCGTATGGCAGATACTTCTGGGGTTGTAACTACAAATGCTCGATCCGCAGCGGCAATTGCATTTTGAAACCCTTGTTCAATTCCTGCTGGACAATCCAATATGATATAATCAAATTGCTCTTTTAAGTGACTAACTAATTTAATCATTTGGCCTGGTGATACTGCTGATTTATCTCTTGTTTGTGCCGATGGCATTAAATACAGACTTGCATGGCGTTTGTCTTTAATTAATGCTTGTTTAATTCGACAATTTCCTTCCACTACATCCACAAGATTGTATACAATCCTATTTTCAAGTCCCATTACCACATCTAAGTTTCGAAGTCCTATATCTGTATCAATTAATACAACCTTCTTGTTCAAAGATGCTAACCCTGTTCCTACATTGGCTGAGGTTGTTGTTTTTCCAACTCCCCCCTTACCAGATGTGACGACAATTACTTCACCCATAATCTTACCTCCATATTGTTCATGAAATATTGTCCCCTAAACAAAATACCTATCTAAGAAATATTTTAAATAGGAATTTCTTTTAGTAATTCTTTTGTGAGAGTTTTCATATATATTTGATAATCTTCCATATATGCAATTTTAGGTTCCTTCTTTTGTTTCCTTACCCATTTAGACTTTTTATCTTCAGCTTTATAAGTGCAATCACCAATCTTAAGTTTTGTAGGTTCCATATCTAGAGCAATTACAAAATGTCCCTCTTCCCCTGTAGCACCTGCATGAGCTTCTCCATGTAAAGTTCCTAAAATTATAATATTTTTCTCAGAAATTATTTTACAACCTGATTCTACATCCCCTATTACAATAATTGAATTCTCCATTTCTAATACTTGACCATTTTTTAAAGTACCTTTATAAAAACTCC
>JAWXVF010000074.1:0-12403 GCA_044425555.1 Eubacteriales bacterium | reverse complement strand
ATCTATGAAATCGGATATTCAGTTTTCAAGGTTCACGAGGTGGCTGTTATTTGCCCCTCTATTCTGTAGGCAGTGGGAAGCCGTTTTTTAGAACCATTTTGAATAAAAAAATATTTTTTGTGAATTATACACAAAAAGACATCTTTGATTTTATGCTATTGTGACAAATCTGAGAGGTGTTTCAACAGTTTTGCACAACGCTTAGAAATTCCTCTTTGACTGTATCCAGTTGATTTTGCGACCTCCTCTTGAGATCTGCCTTCGATTACAACAGAAGTAAGAATGTGTAAGTCAACCTCAGAAACAGTTCGCAGATACTCTGCAAGAGAGTCATTGTCTAAATCTTCAATCCAAAAAAGACGATTTTCCGCAATTTGTGTAGTAACAAAACCCTCGAATTTCTCCACCAGACTGTTTGGGACTTCCTCTGGACCATAGTCCGAAAACTCCATGGTCAGGGTTTGGGTGTGGGTGACAAATCTTCTCCGACTGCGAAACCATTCCAAATCAAAAGCATACATCTCGGAAATTGCTTCTTCGCTCATTCCTGCTTCTGCATATTCAGCACGTTTCTTTTTCCAATCCTCGATGAAAATTTTCTTTTCTTTTCCGTAGTTAAATGACATATAGATGTCCTCCGTTTTCGTAAATTTTGTTTTGGGAAAAATTTACGAAGTGGGAGGGGAGCGACATCTAGGGCAAAAAGGGTACAAAAAAATCATGCTCTTACCTCAAAGTTACAATTTTTTTGTAGCCATGAGACAAAAGCATGAAGGTAAATATTAAATTGATGGGTTTCTATTTCAAATTGAACGCAAAAAAAGGGCATGACAAAGTAAGCTCAATAGCTACTTGTCATGCCCTTATCTTTCTTGCGACTGGGGTATCAACGGATCCCTTTTCTAAACGCAGTCACGCTGACTTAGGTTATCTAAGTAAAATATATAGTTTTAAGTGTTCTCCAGTGTGATACACACTTCATGCTTGCAGTGGTGGCAGAATAAATTCAGATCCATACCTGTGGATTCTGCACCAAAAGGTTTACTGCTTGCTGAAATGTTTCCCAACGGAGAACTGCAATGGGGGCATCGGAGGGCATGGGTCTTTCTGTGTCTTGCTTGCTGACCGTCCGCCGTTACGTTCTCGTACCTCCTACCACTCAGGTTAAGGTCGCTCAAACGCAACGCCATTGCTTGCGATGAAACGTGGAATATGGAAGCAAGCTGGGGGATTTTTGCTTCATGTACCAAGCCTTGTGTTCTTTTCCAAGCCACTCTCAGTCTGCCTTCGGGCATTAAGAGAGCCGCTGCGAGGTAATCTGCCTCACGTTCCATCTTATCTATTGGTTTAGATGAAGTTTTACAGGCGAGATCATCTTGATTGCCATATTCTTCTTGATGAATAATCCAGTGTGCCAATTCATGGGCAAGGGTGAATCTCAAACGATTCCCTCTGTTCTTCGCCAGAAGTTTCCTCTCAATGAAGATATCTCCAGCTTTGGCTGCAACATTCACATAGGACTTGGCACGAAAATCATAAATTGGAACTAAACAATCATCAAACACCGTGATTCCGTGAATGGTGTCTGTTTTGCTCAGTGATTCATACCGAATGTTCAAGCCATATTGAAATTCCATGAGTTCATCAATAGGGATAGGGCAAGGTTCGCTGTCAACCAACTTACTGTCGAATTGTTTCAGGGTATTCTGTGCCAGCTTGTTGAATCCTTGGAGAGTGAATTGTTTACTCATGTTTCTCCCTCCTCATCTTTGGACTTTTGAGGTAGGGTATGGTACAACTCTTTCCATTCTTTGTCAGTAAAATCCATCTCTTTGGCAACTCGCAGTGCCAATCTCGACCGATCTACGTCTTGGTGAGGGAGCAGAGGAAACGTTCTTTTCTCTCCACTCATACTTTCGTCCGCCAAGGTTTGCAACACATTCGCCTCATTCTCGGACAGATTGAGAGCCTTTTGTATCGCTAACAAATCCTTGGGGTTAGGAGTGAGTCCCATTGTTTCCATTCTGGATAGGACTACGGGGGAAATGCCTGTCATTTCTGCGAACTTCAAGGACGATATCCGTTGTGACATCCTCAATTTTCGCAAAAACTCACCGAATTTTTTGCTCATATTCAATTCTCCTTTGTATTTGATGTCATAAATGACGGCCTACAAGTGCGGGCAGAGACCTGATTAAAAAAATCATCTCGCTTCTCACGACCACTTGCCGAGGCAACTAAGGTGCAATCTTCCGTGCCACCACTCTGGATGAGTGAAGCACAGTTTGATTATTGTTTTATTGTACCAGAACAAAACGGCTATTTCAATATACAAATTAGCCAAAATTTAATCATGAGAATTTATGTTCGATCTTACCCATTAAGACGTGGAAAGAGCCGATAAACAGGGAACATGGAAAATTAAACCTGTCTAAAAAGTGTGAATGTCACCACGGAATTTATCATTTTTTCCAAGTTGCTTATTTTGACAGATATTTTATTGTGCAATTTGCACAAGTGTGTGGTTAGGTGATGGAAATGCTTAGACTGGCGGCTCCTGTGGCTCATAAATCAATCCTCATCTTCAAATTTCTCTTAATTACAATTATTGGAAGCGACAAGCAAAAGAAATCCACTCCACAGATGAACGTGGAGTGGTGGTTGGTACAAGATAAAAGCTACAAGTAGTAGCAGGGTGACTGCAAGGATAATCATTAAAATTGTTTCTCATTTTTTTCATTCACAGTAACATCTATTGCTATTTTGGATAAGTTTTTTGACGTGCAGGGTTTGGCATTATGTATAATTCCTTTCTTTATCATATGCGTACAAAACAGAGAGTATTGATGACACTCTCTGTTCCTAAATTGAAAGTTGTTTTACGACAGGAGCTTCATTTCTAAAATAAAATTTCAAAAGTATTTACAAACAGATCTTTTCTGCTTGTACTTGGAAGTTGACCTTGCCAAAGCATCTCATATTTTGCATTGTCTGATAGTGTGTAAAGTTTCAATGTGTTATTGGGGAATAATGTCAACACATATATAGTATCGTTAATGACTTTTATTTCCGAACCAAAAAAATTTTCTAAGTCATTGTATTCTTTAGAGAAAGGCCTCTTTAAGCTTAATGAACCTTTAAATTCGTAAGGAATTTCTATTTTCTTTACATCATCTTCACTTTTTATTATATACACTTCATAATCTGATGTAAATACATATAGAGTGTCATCTATAACTTCCATAGGCAAGTGGTCTGAGCCTGTAAGTAAACCATAGCCAAGCTCTCCTAAATCATAATTATCTTTTAAAAATAGATTTTCAGCAGTTTCTTTTTCCCGATCAACTATAGTTAGAATTAAATTCCCATGCGTACGAAAATAATCATTATTGTTATCTTGCACAAATTTTTCCGTATCAGCAATATAAACACTATATAAATAGTTATTATTAGCCATTGTTGTTCTAAACATAATATCTTTATCACTATAATAACCAGTTTTATCATAATCCACTGTATGAAGTGTTTCATTCATAGAAAATTCTGTTAATCTATCATTAAACTCTAAAACTATATACTTTATTGTATTTGGGTTATTTATATCATTTAGATCACTTACTATGCATATAATTTCATTTTCAATACTGTCGTAAGCAATATTCTCCAAGTGATATGGTACAATAACATCATAACTTTTCATATCTGATACAAAACGCACAACATTAATATATTCTTCCCCTTCTTTCTGTCCAACATTAAGAAGTGAATAAAACATATCATATTCTTCTAAATATCCAGTTTGTGAAGGCCCGAAATTGTCAGCTTCAATAAAAATTTTCGAATTAACTTCAATGTTTTTATGCCCTTTTTCATTTGATAATATGGTATTATTTTTAAATAGAAACGCAACAGTATCGTTTCCTTTGATAATAAAATCACGCATGACTTCTTCTTTTTTTTCTACCATACCGAGTATGTGACCATCGCTATCATAATAATATATTAGAGATAGTGGGTCGGGGGAAAAATTAACATTCGTGTCTGTACGAGTTGATAAATGCAATATAACTTGTGCATCTTGAGGAAGTGTATATCCTATGTCTTCTATGTCAGTTTCGTTCTGATAATAAAACAGAGCTATACTTATAGAAAACATTACTACAATAGTGATAAAAGCAAATACCAACATTTTTCTTGAGTTATTATATTTCATTTTTGTCACTCCTTTTAGGCACTGCATATCTATTTTAATTTTTTAGTTAAATAAATTAGATAGTAATAATACCGCAATAGCATCATACTCATGCGGTACTATTACTAAAATGAATAAATCATCTAAAATATTGACAGTAGATTAAAATAGCATAACGGACATCATAAATTATATTCTTACTGAGTAACACCAAATGATTTGTAGAATGTAGTTTTAGAAGAGTTATAAATGTTATTTGGATAAACTGCAAGACCGCCGTTACTATCTAAATCAATATTAAGGGTCTTTTTGTAGGCTTTCCATACAAGTTCAGAACAGTTGTACGCATTACTTTCTTCATAACGAACATAATTTGGCCACTCTGGCGTGCCGTGATTTATCCAGTAATAATCATTTTTATTGTCTAGGAAATCATAATCGTATCGTGTTCCAATTCTGTCCTCATTCATCGCCCAACCAGCTGCTTTACTTCTATCATTATAGCTTTCATCTATTTTAAGAATACAACTATCGTTATTCCTGCCACTGACTGGTGATTGGTAAGCCTCATCATCTGTTACCTTCCAATGTCTTACACCATCTTTGGGCATTGACTCTACTATGTGATCTATTGAGGTATAAATTCCAACATGATTATATGGCATATCATTATCTGTAAAGAAAATATAACCCGTAAGTGCTGTAGGCAATTGAGTATCGCCTATATCATCTTGACTACTTCTTGGTGTAATAGGTGATAAGCTATCCAAATCTACTTCTTGTTGTAACTCTTGTAGATATTGCATATACAAATCATCTTCTTGTAAATTTCTTTGCATTGCTTTCATTTCAATACTAGAAACAAGACTATTTTCAAAAGATTCGATTTCACTTTGTGTCATTTGCAATCCCATTGCAGCATTTACTCGAACCACATGATCAACTATTTCTCTGTTTGTATCTGAAGCCATATCTTCAGATGCAAAAGCTGTTGTGCTTATACTAGTAATCATTCCAACCGATAATACCGTAGATAATAATTTTTTCATTTTTAACATACTAATTCCTCCTAAATTTTATTTGAGATTTCCTGAAAAACAACAACCCCCGCCGTCAAAGCAATCCCCAAACTTATCATATAAGCAAAGTGGTCTAATCCAACCAGAAGCAACGAAACAGTGATAAAGCACTCCATGGTTAAATTGCGTAGTGTCATTTTGCGGTAATGTTGTTTTTCCACCTCATCAAGTGGTTTGTTTGTTGCTCCAATTGGAGCGAATTTCAGAATGACTGGAATTGACACAGCTAAGATTAATAAACTTGCTGGTGACATATACCAATCTGGTGTCATCAAGACTAGAAAAAGAACCAAAACCATAATTCCGCTTGACATAACATAGCAATGAATCGCCTTTTTACAGTGATAACCTCCCACATATTTACGAATGCAAGAAAATGAAATCAAAAAAACCAGACTTTCCCATAGTAGTTCAAAAAGACACCCCAGAGCCACTGCTGTTATGATTCCTAGCATTTGTGCCATGGCTGTTTTTAAACCATAAACTATGATTTCCTTGTCTGCTACAGTGTTTTTCTCGCTTTCGATAATCATATTTGCAAGATTATCGAGTTTTGTGCTAAACATTAAAACTTACGCAACTTTTTGGCTGATTCTGGCAATTCCATATCATACAACCAATAAGTACAATTCCGATTACTCGCAAAAGTTGTCACAACTAATGCAAATGCAGACAAAATATGACCATACTTAAAAATAAAATTCTTCATTTCTGTTCCCTCCTCTAAATTTGTACAATTCAATGCTATACAGAAATGATAGCATAGCTTACTAGATATTTTTCCAAGAAAGGACGAAATGGGCAAAAATAAGGACGAAATTGAAAAATAGAAAATTAAAAATAAAAATAGCCATCATTCTTGACAGCTATTTTTGTTTTGAATTTCATCGTATAAGAGTATTTCTAAATTGAAAATATTGTCATTACTTGTCACCTTGATGTGACCATCTTTGCTTTCAACCAAATTTTTGATGCTTTGCAACCCTATTCCGTGTAATTCTTCCTCTTTTTTATCTGTGACAGGTAAGCCATTCTTGTATTTCAATTTTTTATGAAAGGGGTTTGCTACCTTAATAAACAAGTTCTCTCCATCACTGATCAGTCGAATCACAATGCAGTTCAATGTGGACTTACTGCTATCGTAGTTTCGGATTGCATTGTCAAGAGCATTTCCAATAATTGTATATAGTGAAATTTCGTCAAGTCGAGAATCTTCATTGATAGCAACTTTAATATCCACATGAATACCTCGCTTTTCAAGACAGAGGAGTTTATAATTTAATATTCTGTTTATGCTTTTATTTTTGGTGTATTCAGTGAATCGGTCGGACAAGGTATCCTCGATGAGCGTGTCTAATATTCTACTAATATCTTCTAATGATTGCAGTGATTTTTCTTCAGTTTTAGATTTTAAATACAGTAAATGATATTTTAAATCGTGTTTCATGGTTCGTATTTTATCAAATGTATCATTTGCATTTTGCTCAAATCTTGAAAAATTTTCAGCCTCACTTTTCAGAAGGGCATATTCATATTTCATTTTCTCTGACAAACGCAATTTATCAAACAGCACAAAGAAAAAGATGTTCATAAAAATCATAATGATACACACAAAAATAATGATATATTGATCAACCGAGTATAGCAACGATATTGTACCAAAAAAATGCAAAATGCACACACTACACAGTGGGATAATGCAAACATAAAGTGAGTTGAAAATTGTGAATCTTTCCATGTACTGGTTTTTCTTTTTCAAGAAGTCCAAAGCATTTACAATCACCAAGAGTATCAGGATATGCGAAACTATCGAAATTGAATTTGTTAATTCATTGAAAACAACGTCACGCATTGACTGACCTAATAGTGCTACAAACGTCATAGTAACAATTATCTCGGTTATCATCGTCAAAACAGTCCACGAACAAGCCATAACAAGTTTGCTTTTATATCCTCCTAGATAATTTGTTAGCAGTACAAAAACCAAAGCAACTGTAATGATCACATTCACCCACGCAATTTCAATTAGAAAATGTGACAATGTGCCAAATATGATATACAGTGCATACGCAACTATGCTGGAAGCACTTTGTTTTTTTGAGGTGAAAAATATATTTAAGACCTTGCTGATAACAAATAACATTAAAACATTCTTTCCTGTATAAAAAAGAACCTGTAAATGTAAGGGCATAGTTATTTCCACCTCTTTTCTAAAAACTCTATGTGTCTGTTTCTCGTGTCCTCACGATATTTCGCACCAATATTAACTGTTTCATCTGTGTTTTTCACAATGACTTTGGACGATTTGATCGTAACGTGTTGCAAATTGAAAACGTAAGACCTGTGAGGCATGATGAATTGATTTAAGTGCCGCACCTTCTCCCACACTGACTGCAAGGTATCGTAATAACTCTCATTGCCCTTGGTGGTGGAAATGATGATTTCGTTCCGTTTGGTCTCAAAATAGACAATATCATTTAATGGGACATGACCCTTGGAACTATTTCTTGGGTAAGTAAAAATATTTTCCTCGTCTTTCTTTAATATCGCATAACCTTTTGACAATGCTTCCTCTAACTTATCTGTACTGAATGGTTTATCAATGAAAGCGATTGTTCTGAAATCAAACAGCTCTTTAATCCGCTGGTCATAACTGGAGATGAAAATGATTAGATTTTCCTCGCCCATGGAACGTATCCGAGTGGCAGTTTCTATGCCGTCAATCCCTGCCATTAAGATATCCAGCAAGATAATGTCATAATGTTTTTTTACAATATTTTCGCACAGACTTTCACCACTGGAAAATGGGGTCAAGTCAAATTCGATACCCCATTTATCCTCTATTTTACCTAAAGAAACCATAATACAATCTCTGTCTTTTTCATTGTCGTCACAATATGCAATTCGTAGCATAAAACCATCCCCCTGACTTACACTTCCTATCAGTTAGAAAATGACGTATTTCTTCTGTTCTGGGACTATTATAACAAAAAAAGTTCTACTTGGCAATGGAGAATTAAAAAATGTTGATTTTTTCCACTTTATAAAAATGACAAAACGGTCAAAATCAAGTAAGAAATTATATTTCAAGAAATTTCGTCCTTGTTTTTACCCGTTTCGTCCTTTCGTTAAGTCATTTTATTCTGTGCTAGCTATAATGTAAGAGTAGTATACACGTTGAGCTATGAAAAGTGAAATAATGAATGGAAGGAGGCACTTTTGTTTTTCAAACACTTATTATCTCTCATAAAATACTCAAAAATATTTTAAAATCGAAAGGAAAATACTTATGAATAAGTTATTATCAGTTATTCTTTGCCTAACAATGATGCTCTCATTGTCGGCTACCACTTTTGCTAGCACACCTGATAACACACAAGACGCTTTGGCCACATTTACAAGCGATACATTTTTCTATGATGCCGAAAAGAATGAACTTCTAAACGAAAACAATGAGCCTATTTCATTCAATGATGTCACCATGGAAGTTCCGGTAGAAGTAACAAAAACTGTTGATGGTATAAGTACACAAAAAATTCAAATAGAAATATTTCTTTTGAATGGTGGTTTGAAATCAACTAGCAATGGTCAATATACATGGTGGTTCAATGTAGATTGTCCAACATCTCTATTTGACAAACCTAATATCACAATAAAAGCGCAAATTAAGGGGAATTTCAAAGATGGTAGTGGTTCCTATTCAAATGTAGGTACAGCAGAAACAGCAAATTTAAACTCATATGCTGATTATGGGACTGACTATACTTGGAAAACTACTGCAAAAACAGGATACTATAAAATATCATATACTCTGACAAACAAAGATATGAATTATCAAACTACAACTAGAACAACAGATGATTTTCTGATTAATAGAACAGGTCGATTGTGGAACTACAGCTTTAGTGCGCAAGATGGTAAATCTTTACCAATGCCAAGAGCTGATTATGTTAAGAGGCAAATATATGATAGAATTCCTGTAGCTAGCACATACTATGCAACGTATAAAACAAACACGGGTATTACTTTAAATTCTTCACTATATGATGTTCATCATATAAAGCCTCTAGCTTATGGTGGCAGTAACTCTTATAGTAACCTCATTCATTTACCTAAATCAACACATAGTGGTGTAACAGGTTGGTTTGCCGGTTATTAAACAATGTATATTATTGAAAATGCAGCGAAATATATAATAATATTTCCAATTAATTAGAGAGGTGATTCTTATTGGTTATAGACTTGTATGAAAAATATAAAAAATTGGATATTGATTTCTCTCCGATAGGATTAGCTTACGAAGAAAATGAACCTTATTTTTGTACTCCTATTGGTGCTGAAGTGATTGGGTGGGATAATGGACTTCATTATTGCTTTATTAAAGGCTTCGAGGAAATGGTTTTTGCTGTAAACCCAGAATCATCTTTTGATTATTATGTTTACCCTTTAGCAAAAAATTTTAATGACTTTTTGAGATTATTGATTTCAACAAAAAATACAAATACTCTGCAACAAATCATTTTATGGGATAATCAACGTTTCGTAAACTTTATTAGCAATTCCGTGAATGTAAAGTATGATAATAGTAGCAAGGTTACAAGTATACTTAATATTCTTAAAGATAAATTAAAAATCACTGAAATGCCAACTCCCTTTGAATATGTAAAAGAAATCCAAAAAGATTTTGATTGTAGTCGTATTCCTTTTAGTGATGAATTCTATAATGTAACAGGAAAAACAAAACCTTAATATCTTTATCTCGACGAACCACTCATAACTAAAGTGGGTGGTTCGTTTGTTTTAACACAATTTTAGAACAGTTATCTCCCCCCTTACCCATATACTCATTTTATATTCCTTTATCTCAAAACTAATATGAAGTCGTTTTGCACCTACCATAAACAGTGCGTGGCCACGTTTTCGTGCAAGCAACAATTCCTGTTCCGCCTCCGTCAAGTCGTATAGCTTGGCGGTTTCTTTTAGTTCGGACCGTCCGTACCCATAAGGATTTTATAGCATGGAATATCAAGTAGTCCTGCCCGTACTGTTTGATACTGTCACTTAAAAAGTCGATAACACTGTAGAGATAATTCCTAAAGCACCCTCATACTTTCTCGCTCTTTTCATTACATTTCTAAGGTATACAAGCGATTGAGGTACATTTACATCAATCATCAAATAAGCCTCGTCACAGATTAAGAGGACTCGTTCCTCACGGTTTTCAGTGAGCTACTCCCAACAGTGTGTCAAAAGAGCAAAATATTGTGTTCGCCTTTTCTTCTGCTAGTTCATATAAATCAGAAAAAACGGAAAATCCTGTGGCCTTAATATTTAACTTGCTCGGTAACTCCTTATCTTAATTTCTCTACAGGTACTCTTTTTCGCTAAATTACTTGTTAATTGCTTCTTTCTGTGGTAAAAAGTGTTATTACCACTTCTATCTCAAGAAAGGAGCCACCACCATGCCCAGAGAAATCTATCAAAAGAAATTATTTTTTGCTATATATTGATACTGAGAAAATATTCCATCACCTCATTGTTTACAGAACCAGCAAAAAAGCATTGGGGAAGAACTAAAAGGTCAAAGTCACTCAGTAAAGGGATTGTTTACTGATGAAGACGTGCAGTCAATCCTTGCTGATGAATTCATGGACACCACCATCTCCGAGAAAACCAACACTTACTGAATGGCGAACATAACAGAGTGGGAGAGGGCGAAGTGAATTCTCGTGCCAAGCAACTCCTCTTGGAAATTTCTTTTCCTCATTTCAAGGATAACTTCATATAAATTGTCACTCTCAACGAACTCTGAAGCTACATTTCAAAGTCCGCTGGGAGTGATTTTATCGTAAGCTCTGCTGATGCTAGGATTTAACATTTTTTCTTTGCCAAAAAAAGTTACGAACATTTTGCTTCGTTCCTTCGGGAACTAACTTTCAACCAGTAACTCAGTTATAGATTAAATTTATCTTTGAACAAAGAAACGATGCCGTTCCCTTTCTCTTTACAAGTAGCCCAGTAGAACTTCTTTTTTCAAATCTAAACTTAAATTGGGTTATTCTGGGGGTGTCATGATGTCATGGGGCTGGTGACAGGCAAAAACGAGACTCCCCCCTTGGTGGAAATCTTCTTTTTTTGCACTGTCACCCTCAAGAACAACTACCTAGTAAGATTCAAAAGATTGGAAGAGCGACTTCCGTTCTCACGATACCTTGCTTCTTTCTGCAAAATCCCAGCCAATTCTAGGTCTTTCAAGGCACGTTGTACTGTTCTTGGAGAGATTGCTAAGTCCTTGCCGATCGTTTTTACTGACGGCCAGCATTCTTTTTTCGTGCCAGTTCTATCCTTGAGGTACATATAAACTGCCCTTGCTCTGGAAGGGAGTTCCTGTGGGTCTGCTTTGTATAAATGATTAAAATAAGCCATATTTTCTCCTTTCAAATAAAAAAAGACCCACCCACAATGGGCAGGTCATCCGTTGTCAAATTTTTCTTTTTGCCGTTTCAGGTGGCGGGTACTTCTCCAAAATATTCTTTTCCAACACTTTCTTGCTGGCATAAATCACTTTTCGTTGCCCTTTATCTGCCATCTGATACACCTTGTCAAACGAAATACCCCATTCAAAGAACAGCTTCAGCTTGGTTTTGAGGGGGTAAGTTCCTGTTTTCATCACGATAAAATTTCCTTTAGGAATGGACTTCAACTCGTCTGGTGTCATAAGTGGTCGTTCTATCATCTGGAGGGATTGGCTGGGGTCATTCTTTCCTTTGGAGATGCTACCACTCATGACCGTTTTCGAGCCTAACGCCTTAGAAAGCACCTCTGCCGTCTGACTGTTGGGTGCAAAACCACCAAAAATCACGTCTTGGCAGTTGTCAACGATGATTTCTGAGCCTTCCTTACCATAATTTCGCTCTAATTGTGCAAAAGACTGAATGATAGGTACCATGGAAAGTCTACGAGAACGAGCAGCGGAGAACACCAGCTCTAAGGAGTCGATAGCTGGCAAGGTTCCCAACTCATCACAGTAAAACACCACTCGATTCTTCAGCTTTCCACCTGTTTCATCAGCTACCACGAGGATTTCTCTGTACAATTGCTGAATCATCAGGGACACCATGAAATATTTGCT
>JAWXVF010000073.1:0-12452 GCA_044425555.1 Eubacteriales bacterium | reverse complement strand
GCAGAAGAAACATACCTTGAGAAAACATATGCTTATAGTAATGTTGGGTAGAGGTATTCTAACTTTAATATGATGTTGCTTCGTTAATAATAATTAAATACAATTAAAAAAATAATAGAGAACGTAATAATATCCCTTTCGTAATGGTACAGTAGTGCATCTGTAATTATGAAGGGGATTTTCGTTTAAAAGAGGTATGGCAGCTTCTGTTTTTTTAAGGAAATAGTTGGTGAGAGTATAGAAGTATTATTTTATTTTTACATATATGTCAACTAAATAGTAAAAGAAAAGATAGAGAAAATATAAAAGAAGGAGAGAAATATTATATAAGAAAAAAGTAATAGAATGTTTTCATAATCTTTATTTATGAAAACATCATAATCATAAATATTTAAGTATCATTATGAATCTAATGAAATAACAATTGTAAGAATATGGAGAAATTGTATGAATAAGAAAATAAGTAGTAATTGTCAAAAGAATAAAATAACCATTAGATGTTAGAGCTATTAGGAGAAGAATCTAATGAAGAAGAGTCTGTAGAGGTTCGAAATAAGTTGATGTAAATTTTAGGAAGTTGAGATTTTATGAACGATAAGAAAGCGATAGAATTAGGGTTGGCAAAGTATAGTTTTCATCATGTGTGTGATGAGAATAGTACGTTATTGTTAGAAGATGGAAGTAGTAATTATACGGAGTTAATTGGAAAACAATATGGGAATTGAAGAAAAGGAATATCAATACGGATAAAAAACTAGTGCTACCTTAAAAAATATGGTAAACTATGGGGAGGGAGTTTCTAAATTCCTTTTATAACTAAAAGAAAGAAAAAAAGAGGAAGAGAAATGAATTTAAAAATAGTAATCAAGAATACGGTATTTGCGTTATTAGCAGTTATGGTTGTTGCTACATATGTTAGTGGTGAAATAGGTCAAGTTTTTGCAATGAATACACAATCAGTGAGTACATTTACAGCTGTACAACCTTATTATATTAAAGTGAATGTACAAGAACAAGTAGTTACCATATACAGTAAAGATGGCAATGGTGAGTATACCGTTCCCGTAAAAGCGATGTTGTGTTCAACAGGGGCGGCTACACCAAGTTCAGGAGTATATGGGACCTCTTCTAAATATAGATGGCATACTTTGTTCTATGGAGTTTATGGACAATACACTACGAGAATAGTAGGGAGTATCTTGTTTCATTCCGTACCATATTTGACGTATGGTGATGCAGGAAGCTTATTGACAGAAGAATACGATCAATTGGGGTTGGCTGTTTCAGCAGGCTGTATCCGATTAACGGTAGCAGATGCAAAGTGGATCTATGATTATTGTGCAACAGGAACCTTGGTAGAATTTTATAGTAGTTCTATAGCAAGCCCGTTGACCACACCTGTTACTAGAAAGATTTCAGATATGGAAGGGGAGTTGAAGAATTGGGATCCAACAGATTTAGATGCTAATAACCCTTGGCTTGTACACTTAGGTATTCAGTCAGAAGTCGTAACTGTTAATAAGATAAAAAGTATAGAAGAGTTATTTGATGCAGAGTACTATGCTAGAATGAATACAGATGTGGCAGCCATCTATGGCACTGATTATAATAAATTGTATAAACACTTCATACAATATGGTATGAAGGAAGGCAGAAGTGGCACACCAAACTTTAATGTACTGGCTTATAAAAGTGCATACCCAGATTTAGAAGCTATCTTTCAAGATAACATAGAGGCTTATTATAATCATTATGAAACTAGTGGACAAAAGGAAGGTAGAACATTGACTACATTGGCTACTTGTAAAGCGGAAGGTATCATTGTTATAGATTTCCATGGAAATAGCATTGACTAAGAAGATCTTTTTGATATAATAAGTATATCAATATCTAAAAGAGGTTTAGAAATGAATGAGTTATTAGAACAAGATGATATCAAGTTAATGGATGAATTGGAAATTATTGAAGAACAAGAACTTGTAGAAGATCTTAAGTTTGTAGAGGAATTAAATCTATCAGAAGATTATAGTGAGATTAGCCAGATTGAATTAGCAGATGAAGTAGAACTAATGGAAGAAATTGAATTAGGAGAACCATTAGGGATTGCCGAAGAATTAGATGTCATGGAAGGGTTAGGGATTGTAGAAGGATTAGAACTAATTCAGGAGAAAGATCTAATTGGAGAAGAAGAATTCGTAGATTTATTTAGTGAGTCAGAGGAAGAGACTACGCTTGAATTTTTAAAAGAAAAATACAAGTATATGAATAAGTACAACAAATCTATGGCGTTTATTGTAGTGTTAGGTGTCGTTTTGATAACACTAGTTATTGTATTTTGTGTTTCCTTGTTCTTATTTCAAGATAGCATGGTGGGAATGGTTGCTGAGAATAACGAATTGGTTATGAAAAGTATAGTGGCAGATATGGAACGAGAAGAAATTGAGGATGCTTTTGAGGAGGTTGCGGAGGCTTTAATAGAAGCATCTACTGTGAATGCGATTATTAATAATGAAAATGAGTTATTAATAGAAGCTTGTCAATCAAAAGATGAGATTATACAAGTGTATGAGACGAGAGAAGTATTACTAGATTTATATGAACATGCCATAATGGATTCTACAGGAAAGCGAACAGATATTAAATACGATGATATTATTATGCTAGAGAACTTGGTAGAAGAAAAAGAAATGTCAGAAGATGTAGTAAGTTTAATTCTAGCAATTGCTATGACAGAATCAGGTGGAAATCAAGTGGCGACTAATAGTGAATCAACTGCTGTGGGTCTTGGACAATTTTTATTAGGAACAGGAGATTTTGTATATAGTAGTTTAATGAATGGAGAGTATTATATTCATAACGAAATGGCAGCGAATAGTACTATTAACTTAAGTATGATGGTTTACTACATAGAATACTTAGCAGAGAGAACTGGTGGAGATATAGATAGTATTATTAATTCGTATAGAGGGTTGGATAGCCCTACGTATAAGGCGAGAATCAATTATTATTTGGCGAAATCAGATTTGTCATTAGACACGATACAGATAAAATAACAACCGTTAGAATAAAAAGGCTGTTGCAATGTTGCGACAGCCTTTTTGGTGTAGAAATGTTATAAAAATTAATTTTCAGAAATCATGGCATCGTCTCTAAATAGTAGTGAAATACACCATATTGCAGAAAGTCCAACAACAACGTAGATGATTCTTGCAAAAAGACTAGCTTGACCACCACTGATAAAAGCAACTAAGTCAAAATTAAACAGTCCAATACTTCCCCAGTTTAAACCACCAACGATAATTAAGGCTAATAAAATTTTATCAATCATTATCTTACTCCTATCTTCATTCATTAAAAGGAAAATTCCTTTGTGTTAGTATGAATAAAAGAAAGTAAAAATATACATACTTTTATTAAAATAATGAAATTTAGATAGAAAGAGATTTGTGAATAGATGCAAAATATGATAGATTATGTAAAAATGTATAAAAATACAACGTTCCAAGAGAAAAAATTCACATTAGTAGATGGATTGATTTTATCAGTATTATCTTATGTCAAGTATGAAGAATTTTATCAGATGGTATTAGAAGAAGGGAAAGAAGAATTTTCAGGGATATCCTTTGCCAAGTTAGAAAGTAAGATACAAAGACGAGATCGTACGCGTATGATTCCTTTTTATGATATGACGTATGAATTATTTCGTATTGTAATACGTACTAAACGGTATCGACAGATTTGTTTATTTTGTTATGAAGAAATCTATCATATTGCGAGAGAAATACAGTTTGCTGCAATTACATTTGAATTACCAGATAATTCTGTATTTGTAGCGTATAGAGGTACGGATTCTACCTTAGTAGGATGGAAAGAAGACTTTAATATGGGGTATATTAATCCCATCCCTTCTCAATTAATAGGAGTTCGCTACTTAGAAACTATTGGTAAGTTAACAAATCGTAAGATTCGAGTGGGAGGACATTCTAAGGGAGGGAATATTGCAGTATATGCTGCTGTTCATGTGAAGGGGGAGGTTCAGAATCAAATCATGAGAGTGTATAGCTTTGATCCACCAGGTTTTTCTACTAAAATATTTAATTTACCGACGTATGAAAAGATTGCACCTCGTATTCATAAGATTATGCCTAGTTCTTCCATTGTAGGGCTTTTGTTAGAGCAAAATAAAGAGTATTTAATTATACGTAGTACAGGAATTGGCTTGTTTCAACATGATCCTTTTACTTGGGATATAAGAAAGGGGAAATTTATCTGTAGAAAACGTTTTCGTAAAATGGCACAATTGATAGCCTATTTATTAAATTGGTGGTTTTTCTGTATGAATGAAAAAGGGAGAGAGAAAATGGTAAATACTATTTATAGTTTCTTGAATCGTAAGCAAGTGTATACTTTATAAATATTCCATTAATTGGTGGAAAAATCAAGAAAAAGTGAACAAAAAGATTGTATTGTGGAATAATTAGGTGTATATTATAAGGTAGAGATTAAATAGGAGAAATGAAAAAAAGGAATACTTAGGAGAGACTATGAAAGCAGAGCGTTTCATACAAAAAGACTTTAAGAAAAGTGATCAATATATTCAAAGAGTATGTAGAATGTTTCTTTATTTTATTGCTATTAATTGGTTATTAAATATATTTAATATATACGACTTAGATAAACAGATGATGAATGTTATATTAGTGATAACTGCTATATTAATGTGTATTCCTATTGTATTATTTCGTATATGGAATAAGCCACATATTATGCGATATGTAACCGCTTTCATAATTGTGGTAGAAATAGGAATTATTTATTCGATTACAACCATTCATACAGTATTATTATTTACTTTTCCCCTCGTATTATTTTCCATTTATTCTAGTGTTATTATGAATCGTTTTATTATGGGATCTACTATTATTATAATGCTTGTTTCTCATATTTCAAGTCATTATTTTACAATAGTACCAGAAGAACCTTTCGATAATATAGGTGATATTTTAACGTATTCGTTTTTACCAAGATTGGTACAGTTTCTGTTTTTTGCTATTATTATTCAATATGCAGTCAAGCGCAATCAAAACTTAATCAATACAGTTATGAAATATTCAGAAGATATGTTTGTTGCACAAGAGGAATTAGTACGACAATTTTCGGAAATATCAGAATCTAAGTCAGGGCAAACAGGAAGCCATATTAAGAGAGTAGCTTGTTATATGGAAGTATTAACCAAAGAGTTAGAATTACCAGAAGAAGAACAACAATGTGTAGTAGTTGGTTCTATGTTACATGACATTGGGAAATTACTCATTTCATCAGAGATTATTGAAAAACCAGGAAAACTAACGAAAGAGGAATTTGAGGTGATCAAAGAACACGTTCAATTTGGATATAAATTATTGCAAAATTCCCCAGGACCTGTTATGGAAATAGGAGCAAAAATTGCATTAGAACACCATGAAAAATGGGACGGTACTGGATATCTGGGAATCAAAGGGGAAGAAATTGATTATCATAGTAGGATTATGGCAATTGTAGATGTATTTGATGCATTAATTAGTAAACGCTCTTATAAAGAAAAATGGAGATTGGAAGATGCGTATGAGGAAATTATTAGTCAATCAGGGAGACATTTTGATCCAGAAATAGTAAAAGTATTCCAGAAATGTTATCCACAATTAGTGAAGATTTCAGAAGAGTTACCAGATTAAATGAAATGAAACATATTCATATATTGTAATTTACATAATATAAATAAATGAGAAACAATGATATTGGAGGAATGATAATGTATACGTTAGAAGAAGTAAAACAAGTAGATCAAGAGATTGCACAAGCGATTGTAAAGGAACAAGAGAGACAGAATACGCATATTGAGTTGATTGCATCAGAGAACTGGGTAAGCAAGGCAGTGATGGCAGCAATGGGGAGTCCACTAACGAACAAGTATGCAGAAGGATATCCAGGAAAACGTTATTACGGAGGATGTGATTGTGTAGATGAAGTAGAAGTGTTAGCCATAGAACGTGCAAAGGAATTATTTGGTTGTGAATATGCAAATGTACAACCACACTCAGGAGCACAAGCGAATATGGCAGTCCAATTTGCAGTATTAGATCCAGGTGATACAGTTATGGGAATGAACTTGAATCATGGTGGACATTTAACACATGGTAGTCCAGTAAATATGTCAGGGAAATGGTTTCATATTGTACCTTACGGAGTGAATGAAGAAGGATTTATTGACTATGAACAAGTGCGTGAGATTGCATTAGAATGTAAACCCAAGATGATTATTGCAGGAGCAAGTGCCTATGCAAGAGCCATTGATTTTAAAAAGTTCCGTGAGGTGGCAGATGAAGTAGGAGCGTTTCTTATGGTAGATATGGCACATATTGCAGGACTTGTGGCAACAAGATTACATGAAAGTCCTATGCCATATGCACATGTAGTGACCACAACTACTCATAAAACATTACGTGGACCAAGAGGAGGATTGATATTAGCCAGTCAGGAAATGGCTGATAAATATAACTTTAATAAAGCGATATTCCCAGGAATACAAGGCGGACCGTTAATGCACGTAATTGCAGCTAAGGCAGTTTGTTTTAAGGAAGCACTTAGTGAAGAATTTAAAACGTATCAAAACCAAGTGATTGCCAATGCACAGGCACTTGCAAAAGGATTAATGGAACGTGAGATTTCTATTGTATCTGGTGGGACAGATAATCACTTAATGTTAATGGATCTAACACCTTATGATTTAACAGGAAAAGAAATTGAAAAATTATTAGATTCTGCACATATTACTGCCAATAAGAATACCATTCCAAATGATCCAAAATCACCATTTGTAACGAGTGGAATTCGGTTAGGGACACCAGCGATTACCTCTCGTGGTATGAACGCACAAGATATGGATCAGATTGCACAAGCTATTTCGATTCTTGTGAAAGAGGGAGAGGGCAAAGTAGAAGAAGTAAAAGCTATGGTCAAAGTGTTGACAGAGAAATACCCACTTTTATAGAAGTTGATATTAGTGCAGTGTGAAACAATAGAATAGTCGATAATTCGTTGAAATGTACAAAGGAGATGAATATGAACACATTATTTTCTAAAATAGGAACTAATTTTAAGAATCGTTATAGAACCTCCCTATCTTTTAAATTAGCATCTGCGTTAGCCTTTACTATGGTCGTCATTATTGGTACTTTAGTAATTATCTCTATAGTATTACCGAAGTTAATGATTACAGATTATGTAAGTAGGGAATTTAAGTTATTAGCCAATATTAATTCTATTAAAATTCAAGATGTAGTAAAAGAAGCAGAAGCTGCCAATGAAATTACAGCCAATAACGTAATGAATTTGATGAGGCTAAAAGAATCGAACAAGAATATTATGATGGTTACTAGTAATGTGTACAATTCGAAAATTATGCAATCAGCTTACGATGCAGAGAGTTATTATATTGATTTGTTTTGGGCAACGGTAGAGAATAGTAGTGTGATTGATGGGATGAGTGTGAAGTTTGCTCCGTATGTATTTAGTGAGAATATTGAACGTTATGGAATTCGTATAAGCGATACTATGTGTGAATTGTATGGAGATTTTCTAACAACTCTAGAACGTGCAAGGTTTGTATACTATGAAGAAGATTTTTATGAAACAGATAATTACATAATCCCTACGACCACTAGAGAAACCTTTATATCTGATCCGCATTATGATGAAGAAAGATATGTAGTATCGGTATCAACTCCTATAATTTATGGAGGAGAAGTGGTGGCTGTAGTAACGACAGATGTGGATTTGACAGCCTTTAATCATATTGAAGCATCTAATGACGATTATCCTACGATGTTTGTATCTGTATTTAATGATCGGATGAAATATATTATGAATGCTAGTGAGCAAGATGCTTCCGCATTTGAGAATAGAGATTATTATGAGAATTTTTCTACGGAAAAAGAGAAAGCAGAGTTTGATTCTAATATAGTGGTTGGGGAAGCCTTTGATATGTTGATCTATGGATATAGGATTTTCTACACTCCTATTAATATTGGAGGAGTAACATGGTGGATTCAAAATGGTGTGTTAGAAAGTGATTTATTTAGTAATGTAACGTTCCTAAGTACTGTAATGATTGTGCTATCAATTGTAGCATTATTGTTAATTCTAGCAATTACTTCGAAACAAGTAGTAAAGGGATTGGCACCACTAGAAAATATGGTAAAAGCTGCAGATTTCATAGCAATGGGAGACTTTGATCATATATTGGCAGTGGATTCAGAAGATGAAATAGGTGTATTATCCGAAAAGTTTAATGTAATGTCAGATACTTTAGGAAAGTTAGTAGGTGAGATTCAAGGATTACTATTACAAATGGAAAACGGGAAGTTTGATATTCCTGTATCGGGCAGAGAGTTATATGTGGGAGATTTGATTACCATTCATGATTCCTTTTTAAATATTGAAAGTCATATTAGTCAGACAATGTATGAGATACAAGATACTGCGAAACAAGTAGCAGATTACTCAGAGAAAATGTCAAATGATTCTAGAGAAGTAGCAGATGGAGCTGTGGAACAACATGGGACAATTAATGAGTTATTAGAAGCTATTAAGAGTATTACTGGAAAAATTGCAGATACGGAACAAAATACAGCTGAAGCTAGTCAAGCAGGAGAAACCACAGGTGGTATTGTAAAAGAAAGTGCTGAAAAGATGTCTAACTTAATGGAATCTATTGAGCATATTAAAGAAGCTTCTACTAATATTGCTATGATTATTCAAACGGTAGATGAAATTGCTTCACAAACGAATATTTTAGCATTAAATGCTTCAGTGGAAGCAGCGAGAGCAGGAGCTTCAGGTAGAGGATTTACAGTAGTGGCAAGTGAGATTAGTAAGTTGTCGCTAGAAGTTGGTGCAGCAGCAGAAAGCACACAGAAATTAATTAACACTTCGCTAATAGCAGTGGATCAGGGAATGGAACTTGCGACTCAGACTAATGAGATTTTCTCAAAAGTAGAAAATAGTACAGAAGAAGTACTTGGATTAATTGATAAGATTGAAGAGGCAACACGTAAGCAATTGCAGGAGGTTGGTCATGTGGAAAATAGTGTTTCTCACATTGCAACAGTAGTACAAACCAATGCTACGGCTAGTCGTGAAACGGCAGAAATTAGTGATCAATTATTAGAACAAGCGAAGATGCTAAATGAATTAGTAGAACGATTTGAATTAAAAGAACGTGACTAAGTTTGATCATTTGTAAAAGAGCATATTAGAATAGAACATGATTTGTGGTGGAGTAAAGATTTCTTTACTTCACCACTTGCATTTTGGAAGAAATTATGATACAATATCTCTCGTTGACAAACATTTGTCCGTAAGGTGAAAACATTACGATTGATTAAGATAAGATTAGGTGAAAGATGATAGAACAAAATCAATATTTTGTAGTGAAGCAAAAAGCCTTGCCAGAAGTATTATTAAAGGTTGTGGAAGCCAAGCGCTTACTAGAATCAGAAAAAGTAGAGAGTATTCAGCAAGCAGTAGATCAAGTAGGAATTAGTAGAAGTTCTTTTTACAAATACCAAGATGATATTCTACCCTTTCATGACAATGCACAAGGAAAAACTATTTCTTTGATTTTTCAAATAGAAGATGTACCAGGCTTGTTATCGGATATTCTAAAAGTGATTGCAGAATTTCACGCGAATGTATTAACTATTCATCAAAGTATTCCTATTAATGGTGTGGCTAGTATTAGTATTAGTGTTCAAGTCTTACAGACTACGAAGGATATTTCTAATATGATTGAAACCATAGAGTGCTTGGTGGGTGTTCATTATGTAAAGGTACTAGCAAAAGAGTAAAGAAAAGGAGAAAGACATGATAAACGTAGCAGTATTAGGATATGGAACAGTAGGTTCAGGGGTAGTAGAAGTGTTAGAAACCAACCAAGAAGTGATTAATCAAAGGGTTGGGAATGAAGTGCGTGTGAAATATGTATTAGACCTAAGGGAATTTCCAAAAGACCCTGTAGAGAAGATTTTAACGAATGATTATCAAGTGATATTAAATGATCCAGAAGTAGAAGTAATCTGTGAGACTATGGGAGGAACGAATCCTGCCTATGAATTTACAAAACAGGCGTTATTAAAAGGGAAAAGTGTTTGTACGTCTAATAAAGAATTGGTAGCTAATCATGGGCCAGAACTTCTTCGTATTGCAAGAGAACAGAATTGTAACTATATGTTTGAAGCGAGTGTAGGAGGAGGAATTCCTATTATTCGACCATTGAATGCTTGCTTAACTGCTGAGAAAATAGAAAGTATTACAGGTATCTTAAATGGAACTACTAACTTTATTTTAACAAAGATGGGGCGTGAAGGTGCTGATTTTGCAGAAGTATTAAAAGAAGCACAAGAGAAAGGCTATGCAGAGAAGAATCCAGAAGCAGATGTGGAAGGTCATGATGCTTGTAGAAAAATAGCAATTTTATCATCGCTTATGTATGGGAAGACAGTGGATTATCAAGATATTTATACAGAAGGAATTACGCAGATTACGGCTACAGACTTTATATATGCCAAGAAGATGGGATATTCTATTAAATTACTAGGTATGAGCAAAGAGGTAGATGGACAATATTTAGCTATGGTAGCTCCTTTTATGATATCTACGGAACATCCGTTGTATGGAGTCAATGATGTATTTAATGGTATTTTTGTACATTCTAATATGTTAGATGATTCCATGTATTATGGAAGAGGTGCAGGAAAATTGCCAACAGCTAGTGCTGTAGTAGGAGATGTGGTAGAGTGTGCGAGAAATCTAGGGAAGAATCTTCCATGTAATTGGACGCAAGAGAAGAAAGAACTTACGAAGTTAAATGATGTGAAGAATATTTTCTTTGTAAGAATGAGAGGAACATCGAAAGAACAATTAGCAAGTGTGGAGAAGGTTTTTGGTAAAGTGAACATAGTAGAGTTAGAAGGAAATACGGAAGAATTTGCTTTTGTTACAGCACCGATTACAGAAAAGTCTTATGGAGATGGTGCACAACAATTAGAAGGAATCTTAACAAAGATTAGAATGGAACAATAAGATGAAATATATCATTGTATTAGGGGATGGGATGGCAGATGAGCCTATTCAAGAATTAAAGAATCAAACGCCGTTAGTAAGTGCTAAAACACCTACTATGGACCGATTAAGTAGTGCAGGTGAGATTGGTATGGTGGCAACTATACCAGAGGGAATGAAACCCGGTTCAGATGTTGCTAATCTATCGGTGTTAGGGTATGATCCAAAGAAGTACTATACAGGGCGTTCTCCATTAGAAGCACTTAGCATAGGGATTCCTATGAAATTAGATGATATTGCTATTCGCTGTAATATTGTTACAATTTCAGAAGAGGGAGTTCCTTTTGAACAGAAGACGATTATTGACCATAGCGCAAGTGAGATTGAAACAGAGGAAGCGGCAATTTTATTAGAGGCTGTTAAGAAGGAATTAGAAACACAAGATTACCAATTCTATGTAGGAACTAGTTATCGTCATTGTTTGATCTGGAATGGAGGTAGTGTAGTAGAATTAACGGCACCCCACGATGTCTTAGAAGAAGTGATTGCACCACATTTACCAGCAGATACAATTATGAAAGAGATGATGAAGAAAAGTTATGAGATTTTAGTGAATCATCCTATTAATGTGGAGCGTAAGAAACGAGGATTGAACCCAGCTAATTGTTGTTGGTTCTGGGGGGCAGGAACGAAACCTGAATTAACTCCTTTTATAGAGAAGACTGGAAAAAAAGGGTATATGGTATCGGCTGTAGATTTATTAAAAGGAATGGCAGTTGGAACGAAAATGGGTATTGCAGAAGTAGAAGGTGCCAATGGAGGATTGCATACCAATTACGAGGGTAAAGCTAAGGCAGTTTTAAATGCCTTGTTAGAAGAAGACTACGAGTTTTCTTACATCCATGTGGAAGCACCGGATGAAATGGGACACCAAGGAAGTTTAGAGCGTAAGATACAAGCCATTGAATATTTAGATGGAAGAGTAATTGCACCAATTGTGGAAGGATTAGAGAAGGAGAGTGTACCATATCGTATGTTAATTCTACCAGATCATCCAACACCAGTGCGATTGCGAACTCATACTAGTGACCCAGTGCCTTATTTATTGTATGATAGCACGAAGGTGATGAAAGGTGGAGAAAGTTACTGTGAAGAGAATGCTAAGAAAACAGGTAATTACTTTGCGAACGGGTACGAAGTGATTCAATTGCTTTTAGAGAATAATTGTAATTAGAAAAAATAGAAATGAGGAGAGCGTATGTTAGTCGTAAAAAAATTTGGTGGTACTTCAGTTGCCAACAAAGAAAGAATCTTTAACGTAGCAAGAAGATGTATTGAAGATTATCGAAAAG
>JAWXVF010000072.1:0-12502 GCA_044425555.1 Eubacteriales bacterium | reverse complement strand
TTTGAATATTGTATTACAAAATAGAGATCATCGTAAAATTGTAGTAATTGACGGAATTGTAGGATTTACTGGTGGAATTAATATTGGTGATGAATACATAAATGCATATGCAAAATTGGGGCATTGGAAAGATTGTGCTGTTCTAATTAAGGGAGATGCTGTAAAAAGCTTATTAGTCTCTTTTTTAGAAACATGGAATTTCTATCATACCAAAGAAAGTGAGATTGCTCCGTTTATTTCATTAGATACACAAATAGACGAAAATGAAACAGGATTTATTCAACCATATTCGGATACACCTTTAGATCAATCATATCTGTCTCAAAGAATTTATCTTAATATTTTAAATCAAGCTAAAAAATATGTATATATTAATACTCCGTATTTTATTATGGATCAAGCTTTTCTAGATGAAATTACTTGTGCTGCAAAACGTGGAATTGATATACGAATTGTAACACCACATATTCCTGATAAATGGTATGTGCACATAATGACACGCTCTTATTATAAAGAATTAATAAATGCAGGTGTTCAAGTATATGAATATACACCAGGATTTATTCATTCTAAAACATTTGTAAGTGATGATACCATCGGAACAGTAGGAACCGTTAATTTAGATTATCGTAGCATGTATCACAATTTCGAATGTGGAGTATGGATGTATAAAACAACGGCTGTTACACAATTACGAGATGATTTCCTATCTACTTTAGAAGTATGTACTAAGATGAACGTAGAAGATTGTACTAACGAGAAATGGTATCGAAAAGTATTTGTATTCTTCTTTAAAATCATCACCCCGTTATTATAAACTACAATAAGGAGTATTCTATGGGATTTGAACTTGATGTTACCATACCTATAATTACCGTATTATTACAAGGAATTTTAAGCTTTTTCTCTCCTTGTATTTTACCGATTATTCCTCTGTATGTAAGTTACTTATCAGGAGGAAGTAGTTCTGATGAATCCAATAGAAAGAATCATCAACTTGTTATTTTTAAAAATACAATATGTTTTATTATAGGAATTAGTTTTGCTTTCTTTTTATTAGGAATTGGATTTTCTGCATTAGGACAATTTTTATTAAATAATCAAATACTATTTACTAGAATTGGTGGTATTTTGATTGTTTTATTAGGTCTTGTACAACTTGAAATCTTAAATAAGCCTTTAGGTGGGAGAGAGTGGAAATTACCAGTTTCTGTTTCGAATCTTCCTATGAACCCCATAACTGCTTTACTTATGGGATTTACATTTAGTTTTGCTTGGACTCCTTGTGTTGGACCAGCATTATCTACTGTATTAATTATGGTATCTAGTACTAGTAATACTGTAACAGGTGTTATATTAATGATAGTATATACAGTTGGATTTACTATACCTTTTCTTATGGTTGGGTTGTTCACCAATAAATGTCTAGATATCTTTCGTAAATACGGCAATATAGTTGCATATACAGTTAAAATTGGGGGTGTTCTAATGATTTTAATTGGAATAATGATGCTTACTGGAACCATAAATGGAATCTCAGGTTATTTCTCTTCATGGGGAAATTCACAGGGGAATCCATTACTAGCAGAAGAATCTAATGAAGAGAGCATATTAGAAGAAGATGATATGACAGAAGACCCACCAACTGAATCAGAAGATATAGAAGAAGAATTAGAGAAAACAGAGGAAGTTGTCGATAATGACGTAGTTCCTGCAATTGCCTTTTCTTTAGAAGATCAATATGGTAAGATACATACAATATCTGATTATAAAGGAAAAGTGATTTTCTTAAATTTTTGGGCAACTTGGTGTCCACCTTGTGTACAAGAAATGCCAGATATACAACAAATATATGAACTGTATGGATATAACGAAACAGATGTTATTATATTAGGAGTAGCAACTCCTAATGATGAAAATTCTTATACACAAGAGGGCAGTAAACAACATGTAATTGATTTTCTTTTAGAACATGAATATACGTATCCAACCTTGATGGATACTACTGGAATGTTAGCAATGCAGTATGGGATTAGTGCCTATCCAACCACTTTTATGATTGATATGAATGGTAACGTGTATGGATATATCCCTGGTATGTTGACATATGAGATTATGGAGAGTATTATAGAGCAGACTATTTCGTCATTAGAAGTTGCTCAATAAGTAAGTAGGAGAGTTAGAAATGTATTTTAATCAAATAGTATTATTTTGTCAAAGAGCATTTTCATTTGCCTTTGTAATAGCAATTTTATTTATGATCTGTTATTTGATTTATCATAAAAAGAAACAACTAAATGTAGAAAGTAAGACAATTTTCTTATGGACTATCTATATTTTCTATATCACATCATTAATTCAAATTACTGTAATACGTGATTGGAATCACTTTTTTGATTATAAAAATTATACACATACGATGAATACGATACAGTTAGTTCCATTTTTAACGACTATGCAATCCTATAGACAAGGTTTAGATGCTTTTATTTATCATTTAATAGGAAATATGATATGGTTTCTACCTTTAGGTTGTATAACGCCCTTAGTTCATAGAAAATTTAAAGGATTTTTCTCTACTGTTATTATTGGAGTTTTTCTATCTTTTTTTATTGAACTATTTCAATGGGTTTTCAATAGTGGTGTGAGTGATTTAGATGATATTATAGTTAATACTTTAGGTACTATTGTAGGATATGGGATTTATATTTGCATATCTAAGAAAAAAATGGTAAAATAGCTAAAGATGATAATTACGCAGAAAGGGTGGTGTTTATATGAATACAATTATTACTATTGGAAGACAATATGGTTCAGGGGGGCACGAAATAGCAGAAAAGTTAGCTGGAAAATTAAATGTCAAGTGTTATGATAAGGAGATTTTATCAAGAGCGGCAAAGGATAGTGGCTTTTGTGAAGAAATGATTAAAAATCATGATGAACGACCTACGAATTCCTTTTTGTATAATATTGTAATGGATTCTTATTCATTTGGATATAATTCCACTATGTTAATGGATAATATCCCTATTAGCCAAAAAGTATTCATGGCACAATTTGATACGATCAAGAAAATAGCAAAAGAAGACTCTTGTATTATTATTGGTAGATGTGCAGATTATGCATTAACTGATTATAATAATTGTATTAACATCTTTATTTTTGGCGATATGGAACACCGTACAGAACGAATTTGTGAGAGAATGAACGTACCAGCTGAGAAAGCGAAAGATATGATTATAAAGAAAGATAAACAACGTCAAAGTTATTATAATTACTATACCTCTAAAAAATGGGGAAGAGCTGATAGCTATGATTTTGCAATTAATAGTAGTTTACTTGGAATCGAAGGTACTGTTGATATGATTGCTCATTTAATTGAGAAGTTTCGTAAATAAAATTTTTTATAATCCATATATGTTTATAATTCATAATCAAAACCCAATAAAATGAACGTAATGTTTAAAACTATACGTTCATTTTATTGGGTTTTGATTTCATTACGGTATATATCTTATTTTACTAGATAGTACTTACAAAGTCCTAGTAAAGACAATATAAGGAATTATTCATACCCACAACTATTCGCAAAAGACAACTTTAACGAAGTGTAATGTCGGTTTAATCTTATTTTTTCTTTTCTTTAAACGGTTTTGATAAATGTTTTGTTATAGTCCCGTTTTCATTTAATCGACCTTTCGTATAAATAAAACGTTCTTCTGAATCAATACGATCTAAAAACATATATTTCTCTGTATGAGAAGTCAATCCTTTTTTATTCAATCTTCTTGCTAATCCAGCTTTTAATCCTGCATATAATACTGCAAATACAGGAACACCTATAAACATACCGAATATTCCTAATAGTCCACCACCAACTGTTATGGCAAATATCACCCAAAAACTAGAGATTCCAGTGTATTCTCCAAGGATTTTAGGACCTAATATATTCCCATCAAATTGTTGTAAGATAATAATAAATATAGCAAAGTATAGACAAAGTTTTGGATTAATCATTAAAATTAATAAACCACTTGGGATGGCACCCAGAAACGGACCAAAATAAGGGATAATATTCGTAACACCTATAATTAAACTAATTAATAATGCATATGGAATCTTCAGTATAACTAAACCGATAAAACACAAAAACCCCATAATAATAGAGTCAATAATCTTACCCATAATAAAGCCACTAAACGTACGATGAGCAAAGCGAACATCTCTAATAAATTGGTTGGCAGATGCTGTTTCCATAAAGGCATAGACTACTTTCTTACTTTGACTAGCAAAAGTATCTTTACCAGATAATAAGTAAATGGAAATAATAAATCCGAGTATAATATTAAATAAGGCACCTACAAATCCAATGACTCCAGATGATAACGATTTAATGATGGATTCCACTTGTGGTAAAATAATATCATTCATCCATTCATTAAACAGATTAGAATATTGAGTAAAAATCCCTTGAATAATCACTTCTAAATCTGGATTAGCATTCACTAATTTAGTAATGTATTCTAATAAATTGCTAACATAGGTATTATATTGAGATACAATATTTAAAATACTATAGTATATCTGTGGAATAATCAATGCAAAAAAACTATATAACAATGTAAATACAATAAACATGGTAATGAGTAAAGAAATACTACGGGAAGTCTTTTTGTTAATAACACCTGTCTTGCTGTTTCGTTCCATAAGAGGTATGATTAATTTATATTCTATATAATTAAGCAATGGTGTCACCACATATGCAATTAATAACCCATTTAAAATTGGTGTTAAGATCGTTAAGGTCTTATTAATAATATTAACAACCGAATCCATTCGAAAAATCAAATAATAAAAACTAATAGAAGATGCAATTACAAGAAACGCTGTAATCCCCCAGTTTAAATGTTTTTTTTCACCTTTAAATTTCATGTAATATTCTCCTCGTAATTAAAATTAATTTCCAACACTCTTCTCTCGTAATCCTCTTAAATAGATGATTACTTCTTATTGTAACAAAATTAAATTAAAAAAACAACTATTCTATAAAACTCTTTTCTCTATTTCTATTCTGTGGTATCCTATAAGTTGAAATAGGAATAATTATGAACGAAATGAGATAAGGGAATTCTATGAAATTACAACAATTATTAAGCTTTACACGACGTGCCATAGATGATTATGGAATGATACAAGAAGGGGATTACATTGCAATCGGTATATCAGGTGGTAAAGATAGCCTAGCATTACTCCATGCTATGAAGGGACTTATGCGATTTTACCCTAAAAATTTTACAATTCATGCTATTACCATAGATTTAGGTTTTCAAAATTTAGACTTAAAAGCCATTCAAGCAATGTGCGAGGAATTAGATGTTCCTTATACAGTTATCGAAACAGAAATTGCGAAAATTGTATTTGATGATCGTAAGGAATCTAATCCTTGTTCACTGTGTGCTAAAATGAGAAAAGGTGCCTTAAATGAATCTATTAAACGATTAGGTTGTAATAAAGTTGCTTATGGACATCATAAAGATGACGTGGTTGAAACTATGTTACTTTCTCTTCTATTCGAGGGGCGTTTTCACTCCTTTTCACCTAATACATATTTGGATCGTACTGATCTTACTGTAATTAGACCATTTCTTTATATGAATGAAAGTGATGTGATTGGTTATGTAAAAAAATATAATTTACCAGTAGTAAAAAGTCCTTGTCCGGTGGATGGACATACAAAAAGAGAATATGCGAAAAATTTATTGAAAGAATTAAATACAACAAATCCAGGCGCTAAGGAACGTATGTTTACAGCTATTACAAGAGCCAATCTTCCTAATTGGGAGTTAGCAGAGCAAAAGGAGAATTAATCTATTATGAAAGAATCAAATAAAACATATCATGATGAAATACATATTAAAAACACAGAAAAACTACGTGAATTATTAGAAGATTTACCATCTTTTTGCAAGATATTTTTTAGAGGAATAGAACCTACTACTACTTCGCGTACTAGAATTGCATATGCGTATGATTTAAAAGTATTCTTTGAATTTATTCAAGAACGTTATAAACCTTATGCAAATCGTTCTCTAGAAGAATATGAATTAACGTTACTAGATGAGTTGACAAGACAAGATTTAGAAGAATATCTTGAATATCTTTCTTATTACAAGAATGAATGTGGCAAAGAACATACTAACGGAGAACGTGGCAAAATGCGTAAACTTGCATCTCTGCGCTCTTTCTATAAGTATTATTTTACGAGTGAATTAATAGCAAAAAATATAGCACTATTAATTCCCATGCCTAAAAAACATGAAAAAGAAATTATACGCTTAGATTACGATGAAGTAGCCACCTTATTAGATGAAGTAGAAGAAGGTGGAAAATTAACGAAGCAGCAACTTTCCTATCACAATAAAACAAAGATTAGAGACTTAGCATTACTTACACTGCTTCTTGGAACAGGGATTCGTGTATCAGAATGTGTAGGATTAGATATTGGCGATGTAGACTTCCAAAATAATGGAATTAAAATACGACGAAAAGGTGGTTATGAAGCAATCGTATATTTTGGAGATGAAGTAGAAAACGCTTTAGCAGACTATCTAGAGAAACGTAATCAAATCATTCCTAATACTGGTCATGAAAATGCATTATTTCTTTCCTTACAAAATAGACGTTTAACTGTTCGTGCAGTAGAAAATCTAGTTAAAAAGTACGCACAACTTGTTACTAGTTTAAAAAATATTACACCTCACAAATTACGTAGTACGTATGGTACAAATCTATATCGTGAAACAGGTGATATTTATCTAGTAGCGGATGTACTAGGACATAAAGATGTTAATACTACCAAGAAACATTATGCTGCTATTGAAGATCAACGACGTCGAGCTGCTGCTAATATAGTAAAGTTACGTGAACAAAAATAAGGACTTTTATTACTATTGGTCTTATTTGCTATACTTCTGTATAATAAGGTAAAATCAAGGTATATCCAATACGAATCTCATTAGGATTTTCAATTTTATTCATGACACATATTTCTTTCACGTAAGAATCTATTGAAGGATATTCTTGTGTGATGTAAGTAGAGGCAATAC
This sequence comes from Eubacteriales bacterium, assembly GCA_044425555.1. Taxonomy (GTDB): domain Bacteria; phylum Bacillota; class Clostridia; order Lachnospirales; family Lachnospiraceae; genus JAWXVE01. The sequence continues at coordinate 5,396 of JAWXVF010000072.1, read as the reverse complement.
TTCTTAATGTATCACCAGATTGAATGGTATAACAAGTATAATATTGATAGCGTTCTTCTATACCACCTTCTAAATTAGATGCAATGGAAATGGAAGTACACCAACGACTTACTACTGCCATAGTAAGAATCAAACTTATTAGAATCAATGGAATATATATGATATGATATGGATATTTCCTAGCTAATGCACACGATTTCTTCATAACAATCGTCCTTCCCTTTTTCTTGTAATGCGTACCATATTTATTGTAAGATTAATCTGTGTATGAAAATGCAGTTTCCTATCACACCCATACAGAACATACGTTCTAAATCTATTATACCGAACATACTTTCGGATGTCAATTGATTTTTACTGAAAACCGAACATATTTTCCAAATATATGTTTGCTTTCCACTAATATTGTGATATACTAATAAAAATTAGGAAAGGTTACGGGTAAGATTATGAGTTATGGTAAGATTACAAAGAAACAAAGTGAAATTTTAGAATATATTAAAAGCGAGATTTTAAAGAAAGGATATCCACCTGCTGTACGTGAAATTTGTGAAGCTGTTTCTTTAAAGTCTACTTCTTCTGTGCATTCACACTTAGAAACATTAGAAAAAAATGGTTATATTAAAAGAGACTCTACAAAACCTAGGGCTATTGAAATTGTCGATGATAGTTTTCAAATGGTTCGTCATGAAATGACGAGTATTCCTATTTTAGGGCAAGTAGCCGCAGGACAACCGATTTTAGCACAAGAGAACATAGAAGGTTACTTTCCGATACCGATTGAAATTGCACCTAATGCTGAATTATTTGTTTTAAAAGTCAAAGGGGATAGTATGATTAACGTTGGTATTTATCATGGAGATCAGATTTTTGTGGAACAAGTAACTACGGCACAAAACGGAGAAATTATAGTTGCATTAGTAGAAGACTCTGCCACCGTTAAGACTTTTTATAAAGAAGAAGATCATTTTCGTCTACAACCTGAAAATGATACTATGGAACCTATTATTGTTACAGATTGTCAAATATTAGGCCGTGTGTTTGGCGTATTTAGACTCATGTAATATTGTGGTTTCTTAGATTAGAATAGCCAATAAAAAAAGAATAGCCAATAAAGCTATTCTTTTTTTTATTGGCTATTCTGTATCGTCCGTTATTTTATGTTGAGATACTTGATTGATACACGCTTCATTCTTATCTGTTTTGATTTGATTTGTAATATCCACAGAAGGTTGCTCGGATTGATTAGTTCCTGATTGCGATAATTTACCACCTAAGAAACCTGTTAATAATGTATTCAAATCAATTCCGGTAGATTCCTTAACACCATCTGTCACTTGTGTGACTGTATTCACAATATCTCCTGCTAATTGCGAGGAATCTCCACCAAACAATTTAATAGAATCTACTTTTGTATAGCCATTACCAATAGCATCTGCAATTTTAGGAAGTTGTTCAAAGTAAACTTTTAAAGTATCTAATTCCATTTGTTGTCTAGCAGCTTCGCCATATTCCTTCATAGCCTCTGCTTTTTTTAGAATACCTGCTGCTTCTGCCTCTGCCTTCGCTTGTGTAGACTCTGCTTGTGCAAAACCATTCGCTTTTACAGCTTCCGCTTCTGCAAGTCCCATGGCTTTAATAGCTTGAGCTTCCTCTTCTTTTGCGAAACGATCTGCCGCAGCTTTGGCTTTTTCAGCTTCTGCTTGACGTTGTGTTTCAAACAGACTAGCTTCTGCTGCTTTTTCACGTTTATACAATTCGGCATCTGCTTGTTGTTGTTTAGCATATTTTTCAGCTTCAGCTTGTTTCTTAATCTCAGCTTCTAAAGTTCTTTCTTTAATAGCTACTTCTCGTTCTTTTAGCTCTAATTCTTTCTCTTGGGCAGCTAGATTGGCATTCGCCGTTTCTATTTCTATGGATTTTCGTTGTTCTTGCTCTTGAATCTTATAAGCGGCATCTGCTTCTGCCGTTTTAATATCAGCAATCTTCTTTAATTCAGAACGTTTAATAGCTAATTCATTTTGCTTCATAGCAATTTCTGTATCAGCTTTTACTTTTGCACTATTAGATTGTTCTGAGGCTATAGCACAAGCGATTTCTACTTCTTTGTCAGCATTGGCTTTTGCTATAGCAGCTTCTTTCTTAATCTGAGCAATATTATCAATACCAAGATCATCAATGACATTATTAGCATCTGAAAAGCGCTGTACATTAAAGCTCACTAATTCTAATCCCATGCTCTTTAAATCAGGAATTACATTTTGCGATACACGTTCTACGAAAGTTTTTCGATCTCCAATTAATTCACGCAATTGCATAGTACAAATAATTTCTCGAATATTCCCTTCTAAAACTTCTGAAACAATCATTCCAATCTCTTCAGAAGTTTTATTAAGGAAATTTTGTGCAGCAATGGAAACAGATTCTCCATCAGACCCAACTTTAACATTAACAGCGGAATCTACAAAAATATTAATACAATCTGAAGTAGGCACAGCATCTCCTGTTTTAATATCAAGTGGTATTAATTTCAAAGGAATAATATCAAGTCTTTCTAAAAATGGAATCTTAAATCCAGCTCGACCAATCAGTACTTTTCCTTCCTTGCGAATACCTGATATAATATAAGCTGCATCAGGTGGTGCTTTTACATATCCTAGTGCTAAGAATGTACATATTAAAACTATTATTACTAAATATGGCAACATATCCATCAAATCCATATACCTCTTCTTTCCTAAATTTAATTATTTGTTGTTACAATAAAATAACCCATGTAATCAATTGCGTTTTACATAATCATTCTATCATTAATTTTGTTACCTCTCAAGAAAAATATTACTTTCTAACGAAATTCTGTCAACTCTACTTGCGTCCCATCTCTCCACATTTTCTCAAGATCATACAATAATCTATTTTCTTGATCAAATACATGTATGATAATATCTCCATAGTCCATTAAAATCCAATTGGCACTATCATACCCTTCAATTTGTTTTACCCTACAATTTACTTTTTCTAATGCTTCTTCTACACTATCTATCAATGCTTGCACTTGGTTGCGATTAGTACCATTTGCAATAATAAAATAATCTGCAATGGTTGAGACTTCACTAATTTCTATTACATGAATATCATTGGCTTTCTTATCCTCTAAAGCCATAATTGCGATTTTTGCCATTTCTTTTGCTTCCATATTATTATTCTCCTTTATGAATATGCTTCTATGATTTCATAAGATTTTTTATGAATAGTCTTATTTTGTTTTTGTAAATGTTCAATACTGTTGACTGCTATTTGATACACTGTTTTGTCAAGGTCTTGAAACGCCATTTGACGTAATTCATATAAATCTTTTAATTTTTCTCTATTTGGTTCTATATAATCAGCCACATAGATTATCTTTTCTAAAACAGTCATATTTGACCGACCTAATGTATGGTGATAGATAGCATTTAAAACATCTTCATTGGAAATATGATACGTAGCGTGTGCATAATAACTCCCTAAGGGTCCATGTAATAAAAATGGATTTTCTATTTGTATCATATCTATTTCAATGTTCGCTATTTTTGATTCTTTTAACAATTTTTTATTAGACAAACATTTTGCACAATCATGTAATAATCCAGCAATTTGTGCGTGTTCTAAATCTTCTCCGTAACACATAGCCAATGCTATTGCCGTTTGTGAAACTCCTAAGGAATGTACGTAACGCTTGTTATTCAATTTTTTCTTTAAAGACTTCGTTATGCATTTTAATTGCTGTTCACTATAAAATTGCCTTTTCATATGATATAACCATCACTTTCTCACACTAGCTCTACCCTTATAACACCTACAATAATTTCTACTTCTTTTAAGAAGTACTCTGATACAATTGATGAAACTGAATATAATGCCACACTTTATCATCAAGGATATGCGATACTGATTGATTACTTTGAATACATTTACGAATATGTGACGAAGAAATAGGCACTTCTTTCATCTCCAATAATGCTATTTGAGAATGATACAGATTCCTTAAATGTTCCATCTGTTCTTCTAAATTTCTATCATCATTACTAGGACGATGTGCTACTAATAGCGGAATTCTCTGTAATACCTCAGATGCTTTTTTCCATGTTTCTATGTGAAATAAGGTATCTTCTCCAATGATTAGGTAAAACTCTACAGTAGGGTATAATTCTTGTAATGCACAAATAGTATCAATCGTATAAGTATTTCCCTCTCTTTTTACTTCCATATCAGATACTTTTAGATATTCTTCGCACTCAGAAGCTAACAACACCATTTCTAACCGTGTTCTTCCATCTAAGAATTCCGACTTATAGTATGAAATACCAGTTGGAATTAATAAGACATAATCTAAATCAAATTCTAGCTTAGCCGATTTCGCTAATGCAATATGTCCATTATGAATAGGATTAAACGTTCCACCTAATATCCCCACTTTGTATTTAATTTGATTCCATTTATATAGTTCTAGCATTTCTTTACCCTTTTGATTTATTTAAAAAATGATTACATCAAGATATTCCTAATATGAAAATGTCTTAAGGCAATGGTAACTGAATCTTAGGATTTTTCTTATCTGATTTGTATAATACAATTTTTTTACCAACAACGTGTACTACCTCTGAACTAGTACGTTCCGCAATCATGTTTGCTATTTCTTTTGGATCATCAAAACAGTTCTTAAGGACTGTAATTTTAATTAATTCTTTGTTGTGAAATGTTTCCGCAACTGCTTTTATTAATTCTGGTGTAACACTAGATTTTCCCACTTGCATAACAGGTGCTATCTTACTTGCTAAACCTTTTAAATACGCTCTTTGCTTGCTTGTCATAGTATTTTGTTACTCTCCTATCTCATCTAATAAATAACACCACTCATTAATTCAATAACTTAGCTATTTATTTGTAATAATCAAAGGATAATCCATACATACGAACGGTATCTCCTTCTTGTATCCCTAATTTTTCTAACTCTGCTAATACACCTGAGTCTTTTAAAAACCTTTGAAAGAATGTAAAACCTTTTTCAGATTCTAGATTCGTATAGCCTAACATTTTTTCAATACGAACTCCTTCTACTACATATTCATCTTCTTCATCATCATAGTAAATCTCAAAAGGTTCTCTTGATTGATCAGACGAAAAGTCAAGTACAAATTCTTGTTCAAATATAATTGGTTCTTCATCAAGTTCCTCTAACATCTTATGAATATGATACAAAATTTCCTTCACACCTTCTCCGCTAACAGCAGACATAGCAAACACTTCTGTTCCTTGTGGTTCAAATTCCTTGCGAAGTAAATCTACTGGATGCTCCATTTCTTCCGCTAGATAAAGGGCATCAATTTTATTTGCTACAATAATCTGAGGACGTT
>JAWXVF010000071.1:0-12556 GCA_044425555.1 Eubacteriales bacterium | reverse complement strand
TGTTCAAACGCTTGTTCCTTGGCAATAGAAGAATCAATAGAAAGGTAGTCAAACTTTGATAAATAATGGGTATCTATCCATTCTAACTTCTCTATCATATCCATATTCCCATATAAATAAAGATAGCTATTAGAAGGATGGTAATAGCTATCATGAAATTCTACAAATTGTTCATACGTAAGAGAAGGAATTGCTTCTGGATTCCCTCCTGACTCTTTCCCATATTCTGTATTAGGAAACAAAGAATTGAATACTTCTCGATCTAACACTCCATCTGGGGAAGAGAAAGCACCTTTCATTTCATTATACACAACTCCATTAATTGTAATAGAATCATCTATATCTTCTAATGCATAGTGCCACCCTTCCTGTTGAAAGATTTTTGGCTCTGTTTTCATATTCGGATAAAATACAGCATCTAAATACACGTGCATAAGATTTTGAAAATCTTTCTCATTACAACTAGCCACTGGATATACTGTTTTATCCGGATACGTCATGGCATTTAAGAACGTATTTAAAGAACCTTTCACAAGTTCTACAAATGGGTCTTTAATAGGAAAATCCTTAGAACCACATAGTACAGAATGTTCTAGAATATGTGCTACACCTGTATCATCTTTTGGTGGGGTTTTAAACCCTATATAAAACACTTTGTTCTCATCATCATTTTCAATTAAAACAATCTTAGCCTTTGTCTTCTTATGTTGTAACACTGCCACATTACTATTAATATCTTCACTTGTGCGTTGTTCTTGCACTTCATAGGCATTTAATCTTCCTAATTCCATTTACTCTTACCCTTCACTTTCTAATAATTCTATTTGATTACCACTTATTCGAATCCATTCTCGTATATCTTCACTAGAATACCCACACTCTGCTGATAATTCTTCTATGGTCACTTGCCGTTCTAAAAGTTTCGCTAATTCCGTCACTTTCTCTGCCAATTCATTCACTCTTACTAATACTATTTTATCCGCTTCTTGGGCCGAAAGATCTTGTGCTATATATTCTTCCATAGCATCCATAATCATCTTCCCTACCATGCCATCCACTTCTTCTACTTCTTCACAACATACTAACATTTCACTTGCAAGCGTTAATCCAATATTCCCTTCTCCTATTAAATCTTCTAATAAGAAACCTTGCCCTGTATATAATTTAGCAATTTCTACTACTCTTTGTAAGTATATCTGAATCAATTGCTCTTTTGCTCCCTCTACCTGTGCTAAAGATTTCTGTATAATTTCCACTCGTTCCTGTTCTGATACCTTCTCATAAGATTGTATATCTTCTAAATACATTGCAAGATAATTCTTCTCATCTTCTGATAAATATTGATCTAATTCAACTTCTTGTCCCACTCCTATTTTATTCGTCAATAAATACTCATACAAAAATCCTAATTGTTCTTTGGTAAACTCCATATAACCAAACTGCTCATCAATTTGTTCTTTCGTAATCATATTCCCTTGTTGTTTAGCCTGTATCATTAGTGTTTGTAGATTCTTAGCAAATAATTCTTCTTGATTCATCTTCTAATTCCCCTCCCTTCTATACTACTGTCTATCTACCCATATACTTTATTGACTTATTGATGCTCACTAAAATTCACTACTTTTGTCACATGCTTATGTGTATATAAATGATCCTCACAATATTCATAATTCCCTTCACATTTCGAACAAAAGCGAAACTCTAACTCTTCTCCATCTCGCTCTGTCCTTCCACAAACAGCACACTTATGCTTCGTTACAGGACGACTATTCACCACTTCTTTCTTAAATTCTTTTTGCCTTCTTCTATGAGCAGGAGAAACACTTGTTTTCCCTCTTCCCCATACGAAAAACAGTCCAAAGTTCAATAAGGACGCTCCAATTACAAATCGTAAGATAGCTCCTCCTTGTAAAAATTCCACGGCCAACACTACTCCATAAATAATTCCTAACCATTTGACTTGTATCGGAATTATCATCATAAAATAAACGCTATGATATGGAAAAGTCGCTGCATATGCCAAGAAAATTGACATATTAATATAATACGTACTAAAATATAAGCTCACCCATTGATAATAATCTGTCCCAAGAATTGCTTTGTTTACAGTGACATAATCTCCCAACAAATTCATCTCTGCACAGCCATAAAACAGTAATGCACCTATTATAGTAAATAGCATACCTGACAACAAATATACATTATAACGAAATGCTCCCCATGTACGTTCTAAGCTTGTTCCTATGGAATAATAAAAATACATCATTATTAACACAAAAAACAAATTAGAAGTATCTGGTGGTGCCACAATCCAAGTGAAAATTCTCCATACTTGTCCGTGTACAATTCGTTCTGGATTCAATGTTAAATAATACAAAAACGATGGATTCACCAAACTAATTATATAGCCAAATCCATAACAAATAATTAAATAGAGCGATATGTTATCAATTGCATACTGACCATACTTTCGCTCTAACTTTTCCATTGCTATTTGAAATTTACTTCCCATGTTCTAAAATCTCCAATCTCACTTCTGTTTATTCTTCTATAATTCTATACAATTTATTCTATCACTTGTAGTTTTAAAAGTAAAGAAATACACAAAGAGAATTATTTTCAACTTTACCACTGTAATCATATCGTTTATCTATTAAGTTCTATTATACTATCTATTCCTTAGATAAAAAATCCCCGTACAAGGGTTGTTAGTCCTCGTACGGGTTTTATCCTGTTGATATGTTTTTTAGTTATTTCTTATTCTTTTTAGAAACACCGTAAGTACCCGTCTATACTACACACGATTCTCTCTTAATTTTTCAAGAAATTCCTCTGGTGGCAACGGTCTTGCAAAATAGTATCCTTGTCCAATATCACAACCCATTTCTTGTAGCATATGCAATTGTTCCTCTGTTTCAATACCTTCTCCTACCGATTCTAATTCCAATTCGGTAGCCATATTTAAAACATTTCGAATAATTGCTGTACCTTTATTACTATCAATAGAATCAGTGATAAATCCACGATCCATTTTTAATAAATCAATAGTAATGTCTTTTAAGCGATTAAGAGAAGAAACACCAGCTCCAAAATCATCCATTGCCACAGCAAACCCCGCTTCCCTTAATTTTGCTATTCGCTCTGCCGCTTCATCAAAATGTAATGCAAAAGCAGTTTCTGTTACTTCTACTACAATCTGATTTTGCCTTATATCATACGCCTTTAGAATCTCGTTAAATTGATTCATTAAGTCTTCTTTCATTAATGTAATTCCTGATAAATTTACTGAGATTCTTGGAATGCTCTCACTTTTATGATCGCTGATAAATTGACAAACAGATTCTAATACATAATAGTCTAATTTTTCAATAAATCCATTTTTCTCAAATAAAGGTATAAAATCATTTGGTGCCATAATCTTTCCACGTCGCATCCAACGCACTAATGCCTCTGCACCAATAATCTGATAGGTACTCAATTCTACTTTTGGTTGATAATACATTACAAACTCTTTATTTAAAACGGCATCATACATGGTAGCTGTAATTTCCCCATTAATACTCTGAGCCATCCGCATTTCTTCTGTAAATTTGTGTAGCGTATATCCTGTAGTCTTTCGCCCCACATTTCTAGCAATGGTAGCACAATCAATCATGTAACTAATATCAAGCGTATCATCTATAATATCGTAATATCCAATACTATAACTCAATGTAAAATCTTCACTAGTAATTCCCTTTAATTCTCCATCTGGTATCGTAAATATTTCTGACTGCCTTTGAATGAATGATTCAATCCCTTCTGACTCCACGATTAACAAAAATGTATCAGCAAAACACCTTGCCACTAAATCAGAATACTTTGCAGCTTCCTTAATTAAATCTGCAATTAACACAAGTACTTTCGTTCCAGCCTCGTAACCATAGATACTATTAATATATTTAAAATTATCAATGTTAATGGTTACAATAGAATATTTTTTATCTGCTTGATCCATTAATAACTTACGAACATTTCTCTTAAAGCGATATTCTGTACAGAGTCCTGTTAACGTGTCGTAATTCACTAAGTCTTCTAATTTCTTATTAGACATTTTAATCTGGATATTATTCATAATAAATGCGGATACTGTTACAATAAAATCAAACAAATTCAAATGTTTCTTTAGACCATGTACACATACCACATCCATTAACACTTGATCCATCTTAATAGGAATAGCTAATACATTCCCACAATATAGCTCTGTAGAAAAGTCCTTTAACTCCGTATTTAATAACTCATCTCCATCTTCTAAATATAAATAATCATGTTTTAGTAATTCATCAGAAAATTTCGTATGTCTCTCATATTGAAAAGGTTGTATCCGATTCAAATCAAACAGATAATCTTGCGTCTCATAATAGGCAGAAACTTTAGAAGTTTTAGTATGGTAGTTACGTTCATAGATACACGCATATTCTGCATCGTAAAATTCACAGACATATTTTAATAATACTTTAATAGATTCACTTGGATTATCGTGATTCAATAACAAAATGTGAGCACATTCAATAATGGCTTTGTCCATAACAGATACTTCTTCTAGCTGTTTTAGCCTACTAGATAACGCCTCTACTTCAGACCTTTTAGACTCATTCATTACTCTTCTCCCATTCTAAATAATTATTATTTTCTCTTTTTTTCACTCTATTTACACAAATACATTTTATTATTCTATCAGTTCTTACCATATTTTACAAGATTATTTGTAGAATTTTCTTTGTCCTGTTTTTCGCAACTAGGAGAATTTCACGATATGAACAATCAATTCCCTTGCAATTTATTAAGAATTTTCGTATAATAATTAAGAAAACACAAGAATTATCCGATATAATAATTACTATAGAATCTAGTATCGTATGTTAATCTTACATAGAAAGAAAGAGGTATACCATGAATATTTCAACAAAAACTGACTATTCTACTTTATTCTCAAGTATGAACAGCAACTTAGACACTAATTCCATGTCAGGATTAATGTCTAGCATTAATTTTTCAGATTTAGCTTCCATTAAGAATGGAACGTATAAAATGGCTCTTGATTCTTATTATAGCTCACAAGAATCTGATAGCAGTAGCTCTAGTAGTTTTACTGATACTTCTAGTAGTTTCATAAACAATGCTACCCTTTCTACTACTGATCAAGCTGCACTTTCTAAATATCAAAACGTAGAAACTGCTACTAGTGATTTAGTAGCTAGTGCTGAAACATTAGCTTCTACCACGAATAATTCCTTGTTTGGTGGGGATTCTCTTGATATGGAAGCTGTATATGAAGAAGTTAGCAGCTTTGTAAATAGCTATAATGATATGATGAGTGAAGGTTCCACTTCTTCTACCTTTATCAATAGCCAAGTGAGTAGTCTTTCAAGCTTGACAGATACCTATAGCTCTTCTTTAGCAAGTATTGGTATTACCATTAATAGTGATAACACTCTTTCTATTGATGAAGATCAATTCAAATCTTCTAGTAGTGAGGCTGTTACCTCGGTATTCAACGGTTCTACTTCATATGCTTCACAAGTTGGAGAACGTGCTTCCTTCATTAATTACTTAGCTGATAAAGAAGTAAACTCGACCTCTTCTTACAGCGTGGCAGGCACTTATGAGAATTCCTTTACTTCTGGGAGTTTATTTGATAGTTTTTTCTAAGTATCACATAGTAAGTAATCGTAACTGCTCTCATTCATAATGAAACCCCCAAGACTTTTTCTTCCTCTAAGTTTTGGGGGTTTTCTATAATCTTACTTCTCTACTCTGTACTTTGATTAAATTCTATAGCACTTTTTACCAACTCTAAGAATAATGGATGCGGTTTATTAGGTCTACTTTTAAATTCTGGATGAAATTGTACTCCTACCAAAAAGGAATTGTTAGAATATTCAACCGCTTCCACTAATAAATCATCTGGTGATGTTCCAGAAATACGCAAGCCTTTATCCATCATAACAGGACGGAAAAAATTATTGAATTCATAACGATGACGGTGACGTTCACTAATCAAATCTTCTCCATATGCTTGATATAACATCGTACCCTTCTCCACTTTACACGGATAAGCACCCAATCTCATACTTCCACCTTTTAAGACTACTTTTTGTTGTTCTTCCATTAAATCAATTACCAGATGCTCTGACTCGGCATTAAATTCTCTAGAATTCGCATCCGCAAATCCGCAAACATTTCTTGCAAATTCCATCACTATAATCTGCATCCCTAAGCAAATACCAAACAATGGTAAGTTTCTCTCTCTTGCATATTCACAAGCTAATATCATTCCTTCTATTCCACGATCACCAAACCCTCCTGGAATTAAAATCCCTTGTACTTGTCCTAGTACACTTTGCACGTTATCTTTCGTAATAGTCTCACTATCAATCCACTCTAATTGTATGATAGTACCATATTCATATCCTGCATGAGAAAGAGCTTCTACAATAGATAAGTAGGCATCATGCAATTTCGTATACTTTCCTACAATTGCAATTCTTACATTTTGATTCCTAGCTTTTATTTTATCTACCATTGTTTTCCATGTAGAAAGATCTGGCTCTACTGTATCTAGTTTTAATTCTCTACATACTACCTTATCTAATCCATTATCATGTAACATCATTGGTGCTTCATATAAGCATGGTAATGTTACATTCTCAATTACACAATCTTTTGGTACATTACAATACAGAGAAATCTTCTCTTTAATATCTTCTCCAATAGTCTCATCAGATCTTGTAATTATAATATTTGGAGCAATTCCCAAAGCTCGCAACTCTTTCACCGAATGTTGTGCTGGTTTCGATTTATGCTCACCTGATGCTTTTAAGTATGGTACAAGTGCTACGTGTATAAAAATACAATTATCTCTTCCGATTTCCAAAGAAATTTGACGAATTGCCTCTAAAAAAGGTTGACTCTCAATATCTCCAATGGTTCCTCCAATTTCTGTAATCAAAATATCCGCTTCTGCTATTTTCGCTCCAGAATAAATAAACTCTTTAATTTCATTCGTAATATGTGGAATCACTTGCACCGTTTCTCCCAAATATCCCCCTGCACGTTCACGACTCAATACATTAAAATATACTTTCCCAGAAGTCAGATTAGAAAACTTTGTCAAATTTTCATCAATAAATCGTTCATAATGTCCTAAATCAAGGTCTGTCTCTGCTCCATCTTCTGTTACATATACTTCCCCATGTTGATAAGGACTCATAGTTCCTGGGTCTACATTCATATATGGATCTAACTTTTGTGCAGCAACTTTTAATCCTCTCAATTTTAATAAACGACCTAGAGAAGCTGCTGTAATTCCTTTTCCTAATCCTGATACCACTCCCCCTGTTACAAAAATGTATTTTGTCATGCTCATTCCTTTCTCCTTCATACCTTTTTCCATCTTATCTTACTTCACTGTTCTAGTTCATTCTTTGTTGCCATTTGAGTTCTTGGTATCTTCGAAAAACATTGGGTACAAAAATGCATTTGCGAAACTCTACAAGATGTTTTCAAACCTTCCAAACTAATATATCCTAAGGTATCTGCACCAATTCTCTCACAAATCTCTTCTACGTTCATTTGGTTAGCAATTAAATTCTCCACCTTATCTATGTCCGTTCCATAATGACACGTATTTACAAAGGGAGGCGATGAAATTCTTAGATGTACTTCCTTGGCTCCTGCTTCTTTTAAACTTCTTACAATTCGTTCACTCGTAGTCCCTCTTACAATCGAATCATCTACCAATATAATGCGCTTTCCTTCTACATTAGTTCGCAAAGGATTTAACTTTAAACGTACCGCATTTTCTCTTTGTGCTTGAGTTGGATAAATAAAACTTCTTCCAATATAACGATTCTTCATAAATCCAGGCACAAGAGGGATTCCACTTTCTAGGCTATATCCAATAGCTGCTTCTAATCCACTATCTGGTACACCACATACAATATCAGCTTCTACTGGTATCTCCTTAGCTAAGGTTCTTCCCATCTCACATCTCGCATCATATACCGATAAGCCATCAATTACCGAATCTGGTCTTGCAAAATAAACGTATTCAAAAATGCAAAGTCCTAAACGATCATTTTTCTTCGTCAATTCTACTTTCTCATAAGTAATCTTACCCTCTTCTATTACAACTACTTCTCCAGGCTTAACATCTCTTAGGAATTCGAATCCGCAACTATCTAAAGCACAACTTTCAGAAGCCACAGCTAATCCTCTTTCGTTATAGCCAATACATAACGGTCTAAATCCATCCGCATCTCTTACTACGATTAATTTATCATTTCCAGTCATTACAATCAGCGAAAATGCTCCCTCTAATTGTTTAGAAGCTTCAATCACTCCAAACAATGTACTGTCATTTTTCATACTATGATATGCAATCAAGGAAGAAACCACTTCACTATCACTAGTAGCTTCAAAGTGTAATCCACTTTTTAATAACTGTTCTTTAATCATTCGAGCATTCGTTACATTCCCATTATGCACTGTAGCCAAACGCCCTGTTAAATATTCTGTAATAAATGGTTGTACATTTTGTAATGTATTATCTCCTGTAGTAGAATAACGATTGTGACCTAATGCCACCTTACCATTATTCAAATAGTCAATATCCTTTTGTGTAAATGCTTCACTTACTAGACCAACTTCTTTGTGGGATAAAATATGGTTAGAATTCACTACAGCAATTCCAGAACCTTCTTGCCCTCTATGTTGCATTGCTAGTAATGCATTGTATGCAATCCCTGCAATATGGTCCGTATCTTGTTTCATACTTAGTCCAAATACCGCACACTCTTCTTGTAATTTGTCTTGAAAAAGATGTTTAACTATCATAAGTCTTTAATATCCCCTCTGCGACTTCTCGCTTCGTTATTCTCATGTCCATGGCATGACGCTCAATATGTTTATGGGCTTCTTTCTCACTCATGCTTAAGTAGGACATTAATACACATTTACCCCGATTAATAATTCTAATATCCTCTATTTGTTGTGCTAATTTCTTATTCTCTCTTCGCATTCGCTCTATACGATAAAATGATGTCTGCGTAATCTTTAATGCATTCCAAAACATAGTCTTACTGATTGGTTTTCCTACTACCACAATTCCCAACCGTTCCACTTTCCTAGAAACTTTTTCATACAATTCTGATTTGACCAATAAAATTACTTCACTTAATTCTTTCTCCATCATATATATTGCTAATTGCTCTCCATACTCATCTGATAGGGGGGCATTCACAATACATAAATCGTATTCTTCTTCCACGAGAATGCGTCTTGCTTCACCTGAAGAGGTAGCTACTTGAATTCTAGTTATCGCCATTTCTTCTAGCATTTGCCTCATAAACGGTACACTCTTTTCTGAACTAGATATAATGAATGCACTATCCATAATTAACCTTACCTTCCTACGAATTATTCTAATATAACCATTAAGATCAATTAGATGAAGTTCTTTCCCATTCTCTTTTTGCAATTAAAATATACTGCTTCAATCCTTGCTCTCCTATAATCTCTTTTACAAAATCCGATCCAAAAGCTATCGCTGCTGCCTCTTTTAATGTTGCTGGTAACTTCTCTAAGTTCAAAGCTTCTGTTTTCTCTTCTCTAATAAGATTATCTTGTGTTTCTGGAGATAATTCCAATCCCTTCTTAATGCCTTCCATACCAGCTGCTATAATAAGAGCAAAGGCTATATAGGGATTTAAGCTAGGATCTGGCGAACGTAATTCAAATCGTAATCGTTCTTGTCTAGAAGCAGGAATAGAGATTAATTGGGCTCTATTTTGCTTAGACCAAGATACATACTTAGGTGCTTCAAAAGTACCAAGACGCTCATACGAATTGCTTGTAGTATTTAAAAACATAGTAATCTCACGAATACGATTCATAATCCCTGCAATAAATGCATCTACATCCTTTTGACGTTGCTCTTCGCTCTTTGGTGCTAATATATTATTAGAAACTAAAGAAATATGCATATGCAATCCATTCCCACTTTCATTAGCAAAAGGTTTTGGCAAAAAGGAAGCAGCTAATCCATTTCTAGCAGCAATAGAACTTACCACATTCTTAAAAGTCAGAAAATTATCAGCACTCGTTAAGGTATCGGAAAACTTAAAATCTATCTTATTCTGTCCTGGACCTTGTTCATGATTCGAAGTTTCTGGGTGAAGTCCCATTTCTTCTAAACAAAGACAAATCTCTCTACGAATATTCTCACCCTTATCAAGTGGTGCTACATCAAAATAACTCCCTAAATCCAACGGTTCCTTGGTTGGATGCCCATTTTCATCTGTTTTTAGCAAATAAAATTCACATTCTGTTCCAATCTGACAAGCATACCCATAAGATTTTAACGATTCGATAGAGTTTTGCAATATAGTTCTTCCATCACATATAAAAGGTGTTCCATCTGGGTAACGTATGGTACAATATAGGCGTACGACACTTGATTGCTGTGGTCTCCATGGAAGCACACAAAGAGTATCAGGTTCTGGCACTACTAGTAAGTCTGAATGTTCACCATCCCAAAATCCATCAATTCCCCAAGCATCAAACCGAATTCCTTCCTCAAATGCACGTGGCAATTCTCCTGCTGTAATAGAAATATTTTTCTGTTTTCCCAACAAGTCACAAAAAGCCAATCGAATAAATTTCACGTCATTTTCTTCTACAAATTCTAACACTTCTTCCACTGTTCTCTTCATCTATCTGCTCCATTTCACCGTATTCTATTCCTTCTATCATCCGTCATACAACTAGTACTATTTGATTCCTTACCAAAACTAAAAAGTGCCCATTAGATAACGTATAGATTTCACAATCTATTACCTAATAAGCACTCGGCCTATCTAAAATAATCGTACAAGATTCATTAATATTTGTCAACTATTTTCCATGATATTTTATTACTTTTTTATACTACATTTGTTGTAATCTCTTCTCTACCTCTAACTTAGTTGGCATAGAGGGAATAGCCCCTGTACCTTCTACACATAGACTTGCAACTGCATTAGCAAAGCGTGTATATTCTGACAATTCTTCTAAAGTAAATTCTTCTGGTCTTTTCTTTCCTTGTGCTATTTGATACAAAATCCCTCCCCAAAAAGCATCTCCTGCTCCCGTAGTATCCACTACTTTACTTTTGAATCCTGCCACTTTGACTCCACCTTCTTTCGTTGCCACATAAGCCCCTTCTGCTCCTAGAGTCGCTACTACAATAATGACTCCTTTTTCTAATAACTCTTTGGCTGCTTCCTCATATCCTTTCTGACTTGTTAATAGATGTGTCTCTTCATCTGAAATTTTCATAATATCTGGAACGATTTGTCTCATCTCTTTTATTGCAACTTCTTCACTTTCCCATAATGAGGCACGATAATTGGGATCATAAGAGACGATTACACCTTCTTGTTTTGCTAATTCCACACCATGAAGAGTTGCTGATTTACTAGGTTCATTAGTTAAGGATAACGAACCCACATGAAAAATACGACTCTTCTTAATAATAGAAGTTTCTAATTCCTCTACCTTCATCTGCGTATCTGCCCCTGGTTTTCTAGCAAAAGAAAAAGAGCGTTCCCCTTTGTCAGTTAAGTCTACAAATGCAAGTGTTGTAAAGCACTTTTCATCTAATATAAACCCATCTGTATTCACCCCTTCACTAGCAATCGTTTCTTTTAAGAATTCTCCATGCATATCTTGTCCTGCTTTTCCAAGAAATGCCGTTGTGGCTCCTAACTTATTTGCACACACCAATACGTTAGCTGGTGCTCCTCCTGGATTTTGTACAAATAATTTTTGTCCTGATTCACTCATTCCTTGGTAAGTAAAATCAATTAAGATTTCTCCAAATGCTGTAATATCTTCCATGTTTATCTCCTGTCCTTTCTTCATAAAGCTAAATTTGTTATTATCATTATAACCAAATTATTGAAAATCGACAATTCCTATTTCTTCATGGCTATTTTGACGGATCAATTAAATACTTTCCATTTCTTCTTAATTCTGCACTCGCTAGAATTTCTGTCAATTGTTCTAATCCGCATACTTCATAAATCATAGAACTTACATCTACTCTCCCTGTATCAATTAAGTCTAATGCACGATTATGAGTACAAGGATTAATGAAGGAAGCCTTTAGCACAATCTCTTTCTTAAAGATTTCAAAAGGTTTCACTTCTACCACTTCATCTGGTTTTGTAAGACCAAACATCATGACAACCGATTGAAATCCCGCAATAGAAATGGCTTGTTCAATGGTTTTTGGATGTCCTACACATTCAATCACTGTATTCACTCGTTTGATTCCCACTTTTTCAAGCTCTGCTCTAGCATCTTGTTTGATAGGGTCAATTACAATGTCTGCACCCATTTCTAGTCCTACTTCACGTTTACTTTCTACAGGTTCTAATAATACCACATGAGATGCACCTTTTATTTTAGCAAGTTGTACCATAAGTAGTCCAATCATTCCACCACCAATTACTACCACTTTATCACCAGC
>JAWXVF010000070.1:0-12676 GCA_044425555.1 Eubacteriales bacterium | reverse complement strand
GCATTGGAATTCCAACTACTGGCATTGGAAAAATAGCTGCACACATTCCTGGTAAATGTGCTGCCATACCTGCCCCTGCAATAATCACTTTAAATCCTCGCTCTTCTGCGGAAGTAGCATATTCATAGAATACATCTGGCTCTCTATGTGCAGAAATAATCTTCATCTCATAAGTAATTCCTAACTCTTCTAAAATATCTGCTGCCTTGCTCATAATTGGCATATCAGAATCACTACCCATTACAATTCCTACTTGTATCATCATCTCTCCTCTTTCCTAAATGTATTTCCGTATTTTCCAATACCTATCTACTTTTCTAGGTTATATTTTACTAAATATATGATTTCTACGCAACTATTAATTAATTTTTTTTATGAAATTAAGGGTTTATTAAGAAGTTCTAACCCTTTTAATACAAATTTTCCTTTTTGAATGATAGGAATTTCACTATTATCATTTCTAATCACTACAATTTCTTCTAATTCATCATATGGTATGGTAATATCTAAATGATGATAAAAATAAGCTTCTTCCTCAGACTCCTTCCTCAAAGCAGAGCATTCATTTTCTCGTGCAATCACTTCTTTACCATCTTGATTGCATACTGCAATCTCTTCACTGTGAGAATAACAAGTATCCCCTATAGCAAAGTGAGGTCCCATCTTCTCTGCTATTAAAATAGGAAACTGATCTTCTAATCCATATTTTTTTGCCACTGCATAAGCTGTAGTATTTGTGCCAATAGCAAATTCTCCCATTGGTAATGTATCTCTATGTGACATAACCGTTTCTTTTACATATTTATGATTCTTTTCCTCTTGATCATAATTGCTACAATTATACTCTGTTACCATTCCATCTTGAAAAAGCAACGTCAAATTACGATATTCTAGACCATTTAAGTACACTTTCGTAACGTGTAATGTTCCTTGAGTTCCTTTTAGTTTCGGCGAAGTAAACACTTCTCCTACTGGAATATTTACGTCTGCCACACAATTTTCAAATTTTGTCTGTGTATTCGGATCCGTTAATTCCCACAGATGTACCACCAAATCCGTATGATTCCCATTCATTCCTCTTATACGAACGTATTCTCCTTGGTCTAGGGTATCAATTAGAGTCTGTTGCATGGACTCATACTCTTGATAGTCTAGGGTATTAATACGAATAGTTTCTTGAAAAATTTCAGAAAACTGGTTTCCTATCTGTGGAGTTGGGAATGCAATAATGGTAAAGCTTCTCTCTTCTGGATTAATATATTCATTCACTAATTGACCAGATTTCCCTTGGTATTCTACCATCAATTGTTGTTGCTCTTTCGAATATTGCAAAGCTTCTTCTTTGTTCATTGGATTAAATGGACCTTCTCCAAATACTTCCATGCAAGCTGGTCCTGCATGAACTATTGCCCAATTTTTACATTGTTCATATGCCTGTTTTAATACTTCTAATCTACGGTTACACAGAGATTTGTCTAAGAACAGAGCGTCATCTTCTTTATGATCATACTCATATTGTCGATTAGCAACAGCTCCATAATATCCAATCTTAGCAATCCCTCTACGGTGAAACCAATTATTTCCTGCTCGATAAATAGTTACTTGTAAGCCCATTTGCTCAAAATTCTCAATCGCCTTGCGAACTACTCTCTCAAACCCTATGACATATCGAATATTAACTACTTCTTTCTTACTTAAATCTTTCTTGCCCACAATAAATCCCATTTGAAATCCATTGGTAAAGGTATTCGCCATATTCTCAATCACTTCTTCTGATAAGGTATTTAAAAATTCAGCTAATTGTACTTCATACTGAGTGATATACTCTCCAAACCCATATAGATATCTCATATCAGATAAATCGCATTTCTTAATATATCTAACAGCGAATTGATTTGTTGGGTCTAATTGCTCTTTTACTCTTTTTTCTAATTGTGTTTCACAGTAATCTTTCACAAACCAAGAGAAAATCTCCACCACTACCTCTTTCTTAGGAGGTTGTTGTAATTCCTCATAACTTTGGCAAAATAAGCAATATACCTCTAGAAATAATTCTAAATGAATCACCACATCTTCTAGATCTCCTTCATGGCAACTCGCAATAATACTTCTCATCTCTGTATACAATGCTGCCAGTGTGCCCCCTAATTCGTCACCTAGTTCCTTAACTGCATATGCGGGATTCGCATAGCTAGTCTCGTATGACTTTGGCAAAATATCTTCATACATCTTCTCAAGATCCATTTGTAATCTACATAGCTCTTCCTTCTCTAAAAAAGAGGCGTCTATCTGCCCTATTCCTTTATCCTGATACCACTTTTCCTCATACCATTGCATCAAATCGTTTAGAAAAGTACTCACCTTATAAAAGTATGCACCATACGGTTGTTCTACCGTTTCTTCACTAACAAGTTCCACTAATCGTTCTTTCGCTAATTCATAACGCTCTTCTATCATAATCCATACACTCCTGCATATATAATCATTCCCACTCCAACTAAAGCAAGCCCATTTAGAAAAACCCCTAAATACGCTGTTAATCGAAAAATATCTGTCTTCTTTTGTGCTATGATTGCTAGTACAAATCCTACTATCGCTATGATCATGGCAAATAATACGGCTACTGAGGAGGAATTCAGTGCTTCTCCCCGATGAGAAAACGTAATATATATAGCCATTACAATCGATGCAATTGCAATGCACGCCAATATAACAGACATTACTCCTTGTATGGGATGCACCTTGTTGGTAAAAATATAGTTTCCTTTTTGTGCCATACTCTAATCACACCTTCACTATTCCTAGAACAATATTTTAGACTTTTGGGAAAGTAATCTTCCACCACCTATTAACATTAGTATTCCTGTCACTACTCCCACAACAATGATAATTGTTCCTAATGCAATATTCCATGCTCCTACTGTTTTCATTGACTTGTATACTGTTTCTTCCATGTGTTTCCTATCCTCTCTTATTTTGCATCTTTTTATACATTACTTCTATGATTTTTCATTAGGATTTCCTCCTATACAACCATATTTTTCATAATATTTATCTATAGCATTCTTAATGGAATCATCAATTACTATGCGATCGCCATGAGGTCTTTGATACAAATGCTCTACAACTTCTTCCATAGTAACAATGGCACTTGCTTCTATATCATACAATTCCTTGATCTCCACCAATGCACTTTGTGTACCTTTTCCTCTTTCCATTCTATTCAAAGAAACCAACAGTCCTATAATATTTACATTTGCCTGTTCTCTTAAGATTGGTACCGTTTCCTCAATAGACTTGCCAGATGTAGTAACATCTTCTATTATAATGACACGATCTCCATCTTCTAACTTGCTTCCTAGTAGTATTCCTGTATCGCCATGGTCTTTTATCTCTTTACGATTAGAACAATATCGAATCTCTCTTCCATACAGTTCGCTATAAGCAATGGCAGTAATTACAGCGAGGGGAATCCCTTTGTAAGCCGGACCAAACAAGACGTCAAATTCATCTCCATAATGTTCGTGAATCCCTTTAGCATAATACTCCCCAAGTCTCTTTAATTGAGAACCTGTTACGTATGCCCCTGCATTCATAAAGAACGGAGATTTTCGTCCACTTTTTAATGTAAATTCACCAAACTTTAATACATCACTATCTACCATAAACTCTATAAACTCTTGTTTGTATTGTTCCATTTCTACTACCTTTCTTAGTCAATCTTCTATCATCTAACTAGACTCATTCTAACGATTTGCTAATGCACTTTGTATATCTTCTCGCATATAAATCACTGCTTGTCTTGAAGCTTTCGCAAAATTCTCCGCCCCAAATTCTTCATATCCTTTTAATTGATGTGCTGCTATAATTCCTCTTGAAGAATTCACGATAGCACCTAAGCCTTCTTCATCAAAGAAATGTACTAAATCAGCACCTTTCCCTCCTTGTGCTCCATACCCTGGAACTAAAATAAACGTCTTTGGCATAATCTTACGAAGTGCTTTCCCCATTTCTGGATAAGTTGCTCCAACTACTGCTCCAATGTAGCTATAGGTTTCACCCATATGTTCTTCACCCCACTTAGCTACTTGTTGTCCTACAATTTCATAAAGTGGCGTATTCCCTCCTATTAATTGGTCTTGAAATTCTCCACTACTTGGATTCGAAGTTTTTACAAGAATGAAAAGTCCTTTTTTCTCTTCTTTACATACCTTGATAAACGGCATAATTCCATCAGATCCTAAATAAGGGTTCACCGTTACAAAGTCTTCCGCAAATCCATAATGAAACTGACTTCCCACTTGTACTCTCCCCAAGTGTCCAACAGCATACGCTTTTGAAGTCGAGCCAATATCTCCTCTTTTAATATCTCCTATTACAATTAAATCTTTCTTCTTGCAATAGTCCACTGTCTTTTGAAAAGCAATCAGCCCTGAAATTCCAAATTGTTCATACATGGCAATCTGTGGCTTTACCGCAGGTACTAAGTCATAGATTTCATCTACTATTTGGCGATTAAATTCATAAATAGCTTCTCCAGCCCCCTCTAAAGTTTCTCCATACTCTGCAAATGCTTTCTTAGTAATCTGTTCTGGAATCATACTCATCATAGGATCTAATCCCACCACAATAGGTGCCTTTGTCTTTTGAATCTTTTTAATTAACTCTTCTATCATAACTTCCTTACTCCTCTCGACTCTACCTACCTTGTCTGAAGAAATTGATCCTCACGAAGAGCCTTCTCATCGTCTGGATATTCTTCTAAGTATGTTTTCATTAGACTAGCTGCTTGTGTAAACTTCTCTAAATACTCATAGATTACAATTTCATTATATTGGAGAGTTTGTGTCATCGGTGTGTCTCCTCTATTGAGAGCATTCTGCACTGTTTTCAATGCTTCTTCATATCGTTCCTGCGACATCAAGCACATTGCCAGACTATTATATATCATGGCACTATTAAGATTCGTTCGTAAGTAATCTTCATATACAATCATAGCATAATTCGGATCTCCTAACACCTCATAAGTCTTACCCAACATCAGGGTGACTTCTTCACTACTTCCTTTTACTTGATCGAGATAAAACTTTGCCTCATTGTAATCTTCTAAGTAGTAATATATCTTTCCCAATGTTGCCTTATCTGCGTTACTAGTGACTTGATTCAATGATTCTTGCATATAAGACTTGCCTAACTCTGGTTCTCCTGCCTTACTTAACTGTTGTCCTACTGCAATCAACATATCATAATCGTAAATATCACCCATAATAGCTTGTTCAAAGTTATTACACGCCTCTTCAATCAGACCTTGCTCCACTAAGGCTACCCCTTTTAGATAATATGTACCACGTTCTTTTGGGCGTAATCTAATTAATGTGTCATAGATGTCTATAGCATTGTTATAATCACCCATCTTACTATAACTAGACGCCATGTAATAATTAATATCGTAATCAATCTCTTGTATAATTCCATTACTGTAGGAAAGGGCTTCCTCAAACCACTCAACGGCTTCTTGATATTGTGCCAATCCCATATATGCAAGTCCTAATCCTCTTGCAATCACTCTCTTCTCTTCTTGATTATTAGTAGAAATTCCTACTAAAACTCCCTTGGCTTGTTCATATTCCCATGCCTCTAAAAGTGCCATAGCTTGTCTTATTTGTGTTGTTGCTTCTTTCTGAGTACAACCTGTACACAAGCATATGACTACCATAAGAATTCCTATGCTAATCTTGTTGACCCTTCTATCTCTAACCATACTACCCCACTCATTCTTAATTACCTTCTCTACTATCTTATCATAAAAAAATAGAAAAACAAGTGTCATTATTTTATTTTATAAAATTCTTTCTTTTCCTTCTACTAAAGCAGTGCGATACCCTATTGTTACCTGTAAGTTCTGTTGTATCATGTAGTCTCCTTTGCCCTATAAAACGTATGCATCATTCTAAAATAATTTTACACTATCTTCATTAATTTTACTACCAATTTTTACACTATTTCTTATTTCCCCATAATTCCTATTTTCACAAAATAAAATAAGCATGTATCTCTACATGCCTATCTTAACTCTTATCTTATTGTACCATTAAATTCGTATATCCCATAAGACTCTCATCTACTTCTCTAGCAACTTCTCGACCTTCTCGAATTGCCCATACTACTAAGGATTGTCCTCTATGCATATCACCTGCTACAAATACATTCTCCACATTCGTAGCGTATTTGCCCGCTTCTGTTTTCACATTGGTTCTCTCATCTAATGTTACTTTAAAATCCGTTGCAATATAAGATTGAGTTCCTAGAAAACCTGCTGCAATGAGTACAAGATTCGCTTCAAGAACTTGTTCACTTCCCGCTATTTCTTTAGGACTCACACGGCCTGTTTCGTCTTTTATCCAATCTAATTTTACTACTTTCACCCCTGTTAATTGACCATTTTTATCTTTCACAAATTCTTTAATAGTAGTCTCATACATACGAGGATCTTGTCCATGGATTGCAATGGCTTCTTGTTGACCATAATCTGTTTTGCAGACTTTTGGCCATTGTGGCCACGGATTATTTTCTCCACGCCTGTCTGGTGCTTTTGGCATCATTTCGATTTGTACCACGCTTTTCGCACCTTGACGAATTGACGTACCTACACAATCATTTCCTGTGTCACCACCACCAATAATCACTACTTTTTGATTCTTAGCACTTACGTAATTATTGTCTTTTAAGTTAGAATCTAGTAAGCTTTTTGTAGTTGCCTTTAAGAAATCTACAGCGAAGTGAATTCCCTTAGCATCTCTTCCAGATACTTGAATATCTCTAGGATTAGAGGCTCCACAAGCTAGAATCACTCGGTCGTATTGTTCTAGTAACTTCTTTGCCTTAATGGTAACTCCCACATCTGCATTCGTAATAAAAGTTACACCTTCTTCTTTCATTACTTCCATCTTACGTTCAATAATGTGTTTCTCTAATTTCATATTAGGAATTCCATACATAAGGAGTCCTCCAACACGATCCGCACGTTCATATACAGTCACATTATGTCCACGTTTATTCAATTGATCCGCTGCTGCTAGTCCACTTGGACCACTTCCAATGACTGCCACTTTCTTATCCGTACGTACCATAGGTGGATTTGCATTTGCACTACCCGTTTCGTATGCCTTCTCAATAATAGCATATTCATTTTCTTTGGTTGCTACCGCATCACCATCTAATCCACATACACATGCCGCTTCACATAATGCAGGACATACTCTAGCGGTAAATTCAGGAAAATTATTCGTTTTCTTTAAACGACGAAATGCTTGTTCCCAGTTCCCTTTAAATACTAGATGATTCCAATCCGGTACTAAATTATGCAACGGACATCCCGAAGTCATTCCTGCAATAGTAGTTCCTGATTGACAAAACGGAACTCCACATCCCATACATCTTGCACCTTGTACTACTTGTTCTTCACTCAAGAGATGTGTGTGGAATTCATCATAATGTTTCACGCGCTGTTTTGGTTCTTGCGCTTTTGAGGTTTTTCTTTCATATTCCATAAATCCTGTAGCTTTTCCCATGATTTTCTCCCTTTCACTATTTCTTGATCGCATAAAATGCTTCTATTTGTGCCTGCTCTGCGCTTAATCCTTTTTCTTCCATTTGTACAATGGTCTTAAGCATTCTTTCGTAATCGTATGGAATAATCTTCTTGAACTTTGGTAAGTAAGTTGCAAACTCATCTAAGATTTTCTTCCCTTTTTCGGAATTCGTATACGAAACGTGTTCCTTAATCAATTCTTTTAACTCCATTACATCGTATTTGTTGCTTACTTCTGCAAAAGAAATCATTTCTTTATTCAACTTCGTATAAAGGTCATTCTTCTCATCTAATACATAAGCAACACCACCACTCATACCAGCAGCAAAGTTTTTCCCTGTTTCTCCAAGTACTACTACACGACCACCTGTCATATATTCACAGCCATGTTCTCCAACACCTTCTACTACGGCTCTAGCACCTGAATTACGTACTGCAAAACGTTCTCCAGCAACACCATTAATATACACACTACCACTAGTTGCGCCGTATAATGCTACATTTCCAATAATAATATTTTCTTCATGTTTAAAGTTACTTCCTTTTGGTGGATAGACGATTAATTTACCACCTGACAAGCCTTTTCCAAAGTAATCATTGCTATCCCCAATTAATTCTAAGGTCAGCCCTCTTGGTATAAATGCCCCAAAACTTTGTCCACCTGCTCCTTTACAAAGAATTCGATACGTATCTTCTTCTAGGCTCGTTCCAAATCTTCTTGTAAGCTCTGATCCTAAAATAGTTCCAAGTGAACGATCTGTATTCGTTACATCTACTTGCAAGCATCTACCTTGCTCTGCATTCATTGCCTTTTCTAATTGCTTTAATAAGACTTTTTCATCTAATGTTTTCTCTAATTCAAAGTTATATAATTGCTTTTCATCAAAGGTCACCTTCTTCTCATTAGCAAACGGATTGGATAAAATATTCTCCAAATCTATACGTTTTCCACGGTCTGAAAGATTTTCTTTTCCTTTTAAAAGGTCAGTTCTACCTACTAATTGATCTACCGTTTTCACTCCAAGTTTTGCCATATATTCTCTTAACTCTTCTGCAACAAATCTCATAAAGTTCATTACATACTCTGGCTTTCCTTTAAAGTTCTTACGAAGTTCTGGATTCTGAGTAGCAACCCCTACCGGACAAGTATCCAAGTTACATACTCGCATCATCACACAACCCATCGTTACTAATGGAGCTGTGGCAAAGCCATACTCTTCCGCTCCAAGAAGTGCCGCAACAGCAACATCACGTCCTGTCATTAATTTACCATCTGTTTCAATGCGCACCTTACTGCGTAGACCATTCATAATTAACGTTTGATGAGTCTCTGATAACCCAAGTTCCCAAGGAAGTCCTGCATTATGGACGGAATTTCTTGGTGCTGCACCTGTACCGCCATCGTAACCTGATACAAGAATTACTTCTGCACCTGCCTTAGCAACACCTGCTGCAATCGTTCCTACTCCTGCTTCTGATACAAGTTTTACAGAGATTCTTGCCCCTGTATTAGAGTTCTTTAAGTCATAGATTAATTGTGCCAAATCTTCAATGGAGTAAATATCATGGTGAGGTGGTGGCGAAATCAACCCTACTCCTGGCGTAGAATTTCTCGTAGACGCTACCCATGGATAGACTTTTCCACCTGGTAAATGTCCACCTTCTCCTGGTTTTGCTCCTTGTGCCATTTTAATCTGAATCTCTTTGGCACTTACAAGGTATTGACTAGTTACTCCAAAACGTCCAGAAGCCACTTGCTTAATAGAAGAACATTTGTTAAGCCCATCTGCTCCTATAGTAAGACGATCGAGACTTTCTCCACCTTCTCCACTGTTTGATTTTCCTTTTAATTGGTTCATGGCAATGGCTAATGTTTCATGTGCTTCTTTGGAAATAGAACCATACGACATAGCACCTGTTTTAAATCTTGTTACAATAGAATCTACACTTTCTACTTCTTCTAATGGAATTCCTTTTTCTGGGAAGTCAAAATCCATCAAACTACGTAAGCTTTGTAACATATCTTCTTGATGAATCAAAGAAGAGTATTCTTTGTATAATTTATAGTCCCCAACTTTCGTTGCTTCTTGTAATAAATGTATGGTTTGAGGGTTGTATAAATGCTCTTCTCCACCACTACGCATATTGTAGGTACCTGGATTATCTAAGGTAAGATCAGTTGCTAATCCAAGGGGATCAAATGCTTTTGCATGAAGCTTCGTTACTTGTTCTTCTATATCTTGTAGGGTGATTCCACCAATACGACTTACCGTATTGGTAAAGTATTTATGAATTACTTCTTGATCAATTCCAATCGCTTCAAAGATTTGAGAGCCTTGGTATGATTGAATAGTAGAAATCCCCATTTTTGAAGCAATCTTAACAATACCATGAACAATGGCATCGTTATAAGCGTCTACTGCTGCATAATAATCCTTATCTAACATATGATTATCTATTAATTCTCGAATCGATTCTTGTGCTAAATATGGATTAATAGCACAAGCTCCATACCCTAATAAAGTAGCAAAATCATGTACTTCTCTTGGTTCTGCCGATTCTAGAATCACTCCTACAGAAGTACGCTTCTTAGTATTTACTAGATGTTGTTGCAACGCCGATACTGCTAATAACGATGGAATCGCAACGTGATTCTCATCCACGCCTCTATCTGATAAAACAATAATATTAGCTCCATCACGATACACACGATCCACTTCCACAAATACTTTTTCAATGGCTCGTTCTAAGTTTGTATTCTTATAATAAATAATCGGAACTACTGCCACATGAAATCCCTCTCGCTTCATACTCTTAATCTTCATTAAGTCTGTAATCGTGAGAATTGGGTTTCTTACTTTTAATACATTACAATTCTTAGGAGTCTCTTCTAATAAGTTCCCATCGGTTCCAATGTATACATCTGTGGAAGTTACCACCTCTTCACGAATAGCATCAATTGGTGGATTGGTTACTTGAGCAAAGAGTTGCTTAAAGTAATGAAATAACGGATGTTCTACCTTAGACAACACTGGAATTGGTGTATCCACTCCCATTGCTACAATGGCTTCTGCACCTGTTTGTGCCATTGGCAAAATAGAGGCTTGTAATTCTTCATAGGTATAACCAAATGCCTTTTGCATTCTCTTACGTTCCACTTGTGTGAATTCGATTACACGTTCATTTGGAATCTTAAGACTTTTTAATTCTACAATGTTACTATCCAACCATTCACCATATGGCTGTCTAGATGCATAATCTTCTTTTAAAGTGTCATCATCAATTACTTCCCCTTTTATGGTATCTACTAGTAACATTTTACCAGGACGAAGTCTTTCTTTTTGAACAATTGTACTAGGATCAAGATCTAGTACCCCTACCTCCGAGGATAGAATCAATTGGTCATCACTTGTAATATAATATCTTGATGGACGTAATCCATTACGGTCAAGAACAGCCCCCATTACATCACCATCACTAAAGAGAATCGAGGCAGGTCCATCCCATGGTTCCATCATAGTTGCATAATATTGATAAAAGTCACGTTTCGTCTGTGACATGGTTTTATTATTTGCCCAAGGTTCTGGAATGGCAATCATTACCGCTAATGGCAATGGCATACCACTCATTACAAGGAACTCTAAGGAATTATCTAATCTTGCTGAGTCAGATCCATTCGTATCGACTACCGGTAGCACTTTGCTTAATTGCCCTCCTAAGTATTTCGATTCAATGGTTTCCTCACGAGCCAACATTTTATCGGCATTACCACGAATGGTATTAATCTCTCCATTATGCACAATAAAACGATTCGGATGCGCTCTCTCCCAACTTGGGTTTGTATTCGTAGAAAAACGAGAATGTACAGTTGCAATAGCAGACGTATAATCCTCATCTTGTAAATCTAGGAAAAATGTGCGAAGTTGTCCTACTAAAAACATTCCTTTATAAACAATGGTACGACTCGATAACGATACTACATACGTATTGTCTACCGATTGTTCATATACACGTCTTACCACATATAACATTCTATCAAAATCAAGTCCTATTGCAATATGCTCTGGCTTCTTCACAAATGCTTGCATCACAGAAGGCATACATTCTAATGCTCGTTCTCCTAATACCTTAGGATCTACTGGTACTTCTCTCCACCCTAAGAATTCTAGTCCTTCTTTCTCTACAATGATTTCAAACATCTTCTTTGATTGATTCAGATTCATTTCATCTTGTGGCATAAAAAACATACCAACGCCATATTCTCTTTCCTTGCCAATTGCAACATTTAATTTCTTAGTCACCTTCACGAAAAACTCATGAGAAATTTGTGTAAGAATACCAACACCATCTCCTGTTTCTCCCTCTGCATCTTTTCCAGCTCTATGTTCTAAATTCTCTACAATTTGCAGTGCATTTTCTACGGTCTCACGGGTCTTACGACCTTTGATATTCACACTGGCACCAATCCCACAATTATCATGTTCAAACTCTGGGCTGTATAGTTTAGAAACTGGAACTTCTCGTTTTGCGTCAAACATTGTCTTTCTCCTTTACCATCTTCTCTTCTTAATTCCTATAAGTCTAATCAAGATTTTTTCTTACATAAGTCTCTAATTTTGGAGTTTTTAGAGATTCTCTCGTCTACTATACAACACTAGTAAGTGTTTGTAAACACCTTTTTCATCAGAGTTGTCTGATTGTTTGACAATTTGTTTTTTTATAAGTAATAGTTTGAATGTTTTGCTTTAATTTTATTATTCCATACGTTTTTTAACTATTTATAAACTTCAGAATCCACAAGATATACGTCTTAGTATATTTTTCTTTACTATACTTTACTTCACTTGTATAATGAAAAATAGTCCACTAGATATGGATAATTAATTACAATGGAGGAAATATTATAATGAATGGATTAACACTCTTAGGAATCGCTGTTCTAGTATTAGGCAGTGCCTACAAACTATACGGTGGTTACCTATGTAAGACTTGGGGGATTGACGAAAATGCTAAGACTCCAGCTTACGAACTAGAAGACGGCGTAGACTATGTTCCAGCCGACACACAAGTAGTCTTTGGACATCA